>JAWLHD010000267.1:0-6080 GCA_041690555.1 Anaerohalosphaeraceae bacterium | reverse complement strand
TTTCCCGCGGCTACAAAATTTCATGCGATACCCCTGCCCTGAACCCCTCACAAGGCAGTTGTTAACCGCCCCTCTTTCGCTATAATCGTCGTATGGCGAAAAGCACCGACAACTTGACCCCCGCAATGCGGCAGTTCCACAACTTCAAACAGAAGTACCCAGACGCTATCCTCTTCTTCCGCATGGGCGACTTCTACGAAACCTTCTACGAAGACGCCCAGACATGCGCCCGCGTCCTCGGCCTGACCCTCACCAGCCGCAACAAAAGCGGCGATAACCCCATCCCCCTCGCCGGCGTCCCTTACCACGCCGTCGACGGCTACCTCAAAAAAATGATACAGGCCGGTTACAAAGTCGCCGTCTGCGAACAGGTCGAAGACCCCAAAACCGCAAAAGGCGTCGTCAAACGAGACGTAGTTCGCGTCGTCACCCCCGGTGCACTCACCGACGACATGCTCCTCGACGCCCGACAGGACAACTTCCTCTGCGCCGTCCACCTTGGCCCAAAAGCCGCCGCACTCGCATGGGTCGACGTCTCCACCGGCCACTTCTTCGTCCGCACCATCGCCGACGACAACGTCCTCGACGAACTCCTCCGCATCACCCCCCGCGAGGTCCTCCTCCCGCACACCCGCGGCGAACTCTTCGAACACGAAACCAAAAAACTCGCCGACGACGTCAAGAAGCTCACCGGAGCCGCCGTCACCGAACGCCCCGCATGGTACTTCGACCCCCACAACGCCAGAACCCGCCTCCTGAAGCACTTCGCAACCGCCACCCTCGAAGGCTTCGGCCTCGACGACCATTACGCCGGCATCCCAGCCGCAGGCGCAGTCCTCGAATACCTCAGCGAAACACAGAAAACCGCACTCGCCCACATCGCCTCTATCAAGGAAATCACGCAGTCCCGCTTCCTCCAGATCGACCCCACAAGCCTCCGCTCCCTCGAAGTCCTCCGCACCATCCGCACCGAATCCGCCCGCGGCTCGCTGCTCGAATGCATCGACCACACCCTCACCGGCATGGGCTCCCGCATGATCCGCGCATGGCTCTGCATGCCACTCTGCGAACGAGACCGCATCCAGCTCCGCCAGGACGCCGTAGCCGAACTCGCCGCCAACGACGACCTCCGCACACAAATCCGCGACCGCCTCGAAAGCATCGCCGACCTCGAACGCATCGTCGCCCGCATCAGCACCCTGCGAGCCACCCCGCGCGACCTCCTCGCCCTCGGCGCCACCCTCCGCACCATCCCCGCCCTCCGCGACCTCCTCACAGCATGCACCGCCTCCCTCAACCACCAGTTCGGCCTCGCCTGCGACCCCGTCGAAGAACTCGCCGATCTTCTCGAAGCCGCCATCCGCCACGACTGCCCCCCGCACCTGCGCGACGGCGGCGTCATTCGCCCGGGCTTCAGCGCCGACCTCGACCGCCTCCACGCAGTCTCAACCGACGGCCGATCATGGCTCGCCCGCTTCCAGCAGCAGCAGATCGAACGCACCGGCATCTCCAACCTCAAGATCGGCTTCAACAAGGTCTTCGGCTACTACATCGAAATGCCCCGCTCCGCCGCCGACAAGGCCCCCGCCGACTACGTCCGCAAGCAGACCGTCAAAAACGCCGAACGCTACATCACCGACGAGCTGAAGAAATACGAAGACCAGGCCCTCGGCGCCGCCGAAAAGGCCCTCGAACTCGAACAGAAGCTCTTCGAGCAGCTCCGCGCCGAAGCCGCCAAACACACCGCACGCCTCCAGTCCCTCGCCGCCGCCATCGCCAACGCCGACTGCATCGCCTCCTTCGCCCACGTCGCCCGCCGCCGCGGCTACATCCGCCCGACAATCACCGACGACCGCATCCTCGTCATCCGCGAAGGCAAGCACCCCGTCCTCGCCGAAACCCTGGGCTCAGAGTTCGTCCCCAACGACGTCGCACTCGCCGACGGCTCCGGCGACCTCGCCATCATCACCGGCCCCAACATGGCCGGCAAAAGCACCTACATCCGCCAGGTCGCCCTCCTCGTACTCCTCGCCCAGACCGGCTCATTCATCCCCGCCGCCGAAGCAGCCATCGGCATCGTCGACCGCCTCTTCACCCGCGTCGGAGCCTCCGACGAACTCGTCCGCGGCCGCTCCACCTTCATGGTCGAAATGACCGAAACCGCCAACATCCTCCACAACGCCACCGCCCGCTCCCTCGTCATCCTCGACGAGGTCGGCCGAGGCACCAGCACCTACGACGGCCTTTCCCTCGCCTGGGCCATCACCGAGCACATTGCCAACCACATCTGCTGCCGAACCCTCTTCGCCACCCACTACCACGAACTCACCGAACTCTCCGAACTCCTCGCCAACGTCAAAAACCTCAACGTCGCCGTCCGCGAATGGGCCGACGAAGTCATCTTCCTCCACAAGATCCTACCCGGCGGAACCGACAAAAGCTACGGCATCCACGTCGCCAAGCTCGCCGGCGTCCCCAAACCAATCATCGCCCGAAGCGCCGAAATCTTAGCCGACCTCGAAAACACCTTCGCCAAAGAAGCCCGCACCGACATGCTCACCCCCAACAAAACAAAACTCAACGACACCGACCTACTCTTCATCCAAAAACACAAATCCATCCTCGACAAGCTCAAAGACACCGACCCAAACAACCTCACCCCAATCCAGGCCATCAACCTACTCGAACAAATAAAAAAAGAACTCCAATCCTGAACCATCGCACCGGCATCATTCACCAAAGCCCAAACTCCCGAATATCAGCCCGCTCGAACCAGCGCAAAAAAATCGGGCAAGGACCCTGCGGTGCACTTGCCCGACTGCTGATGTGTCAAACCCGCATACATTTACTCTTCGTTATATCTGTACTCCTCCGTGCCTTCGGGCTCCTCCATACCCTCATAGTCTTCCCTGAATTCCGGCTCGTCCATGCGATCATCCTCCTCCCACGGCCCGGGCTCCTCCATGCCCTCATCCTGTTCGCCGTGCTCAGCCTCATGCCCATGTCCGTTCTCCTTCGCTTCCAAACGACCGCACGCCGCGGGAGCCGATGGGTCATACGACCCGTCTATCGTCGCCCCGTGGATCGCTATCAGCCGCATATCAAGCGACTCCAGAAGGCTCGGATCGACCCGAAACGTCTCGTCCGTCTTAAGCTCCCCTTGCTCGTTTACGTCCTCCGAAACCCTGATCTCAACCAGAGGAGGGCCCGCCGATGTCACGAATTCCTCCATGCCGATCGTGCCGTTTCCGTCCATATCGGCTTCGGCGGATGGGCATGAGCTCGCCCGATCACCTTCCCGAAAACCATGGATCTGTATGGCGTGCGGCTGACCCGGCTCAAGCCCCTCCACGTCCATGTCCAGCTTCAGCTCATCGCCTTTCAGCGTCAGCGACACAGTGCCTGATACGCCTGAGTCGTTAAGCGCCTGCAGATCGGCGGTGTACTTCTCTTTTTCTCCTTCCCTGGCCAAACCCGCCGCAAAAAGCACAAGCCCTGCGACAGGCAGCAACATAAATGCAGCTTTTCCACTCATCTTGGTTCCCCCTTCTTCGTAAACCCCCCTTTACAAACTGACCCGGGTCCGGGTCCCGATGTTCATGATACGACAGGACAAACACCCGGTTTCAGAGCCTTTTACAACCCGTCCGAGCCATTTGCTACACACAAACTGGCCCGCAAACACGCCCGCCGATAGACTCGCATGATAAGAGCCCCCAGCTTGGGAACACCGCCTTTCACCAACACCCGCGCCCCTGACCGCCGCCCGCAACTTCTGCAGAACGCCCGCAAATCCGAGGCGTACAAATGGACGAAGTAAAGGTTGCGTCAATAACAACCACTTTTATAGGGAGGTGTAAAATGTCAAGGTTAAGCGGTTTTGGATGGTTCTGCCTGATCGTCCTGATGATCGGCGGCCTCAACTGGGGCATTATCGGGTTTTTCAACTACAACCTCGTCGGCCAGATATTCCAGGCTGCGCCCGGCGTTGCAAGGCTCATCTATGCGATCGTCGGCCTGTGCACACTGTGGGTCATCGGCGAGGTTGCCTTCAAGACCAGCGAGAAGCACGGCGAAATGGGCAGGGCGCACCCGGCCTGACAAAACCCATACGGTGATACACATGCCCGCATCTGCGGGCCGCAAAGCACTCGCCGAACAGGCAGTGCTTTTTTTGTTCGCCCCCCGCTCAGAAAGCAAATACCAGCTTGGTGCCAAGTGCATGCACGTCGTCAGTGCCCCCGCCGGCCCTTGTAGCCTGCCACAGGTAGTAAAGGTCCAGCTTGACATTCCTGGCTAAAGCAATCACCCCGCCCGCGATAAACCGATTTGACGAAAACCCCGACCCGTCCATGTTGATCAGAACCTCTTCCGACACGTAAGGCTTCAACTTCAGAGCCGTCAGCTCCCACGGCAGTTCTAACATAAACCTGTTGCGATACCGCCAGATATCCTCCCGCCCGTCACGATCCCGAAACTCGAACCGAGAACGAGTGCTCCACTTCACCCCCGCGAAAGTATCCTTGAATGTAACATTCAAGTGCGGCCGATTCTCATCCTGCCAGTCTCCCGCATCGTTACGCTGGTAAGCACGTCGAAAATTAAACCCAACGTCCACCCAGTCCGCAAGACCCCCGTAAATCAGCCCGATATCAGAGTGATGATAGAATAAATTGTCACCCAGCCGAAGCTCTTCCTCGAACGCGACTGACCAGTCCTCGTTCACCTCAACCTTGAAATTCGCCGTGCTCCACCACTGAAAACCCGTGCTGTTGCCCCCCATGCACGCACCAGCCCCAAACAAGCAAAGCGCCGCGCAAACAGCCCCCCACAGCCTGTAACCCTGTCCGATCAAACTGCCCTCGCTTTCAACGCCGCCGCCAAATCTCACTGCAACGCCACAATCCAAATTCAGCTTGCCCCTTCTCGACAAGCATGGTAGCATCAAAGCCTGCAATTACAACTTTTTTACAGGCGCACCATGAAAAAACGCACCCAAATCTGGAACGACATCAAGCAAGACCCGAACTGCGACGTCCTCATCCTCGGCGGCGGTGTAAACGGCACAGCCCTCATGCGCGACCTCGCACTGCAGGGCGTCTCATGCATCCTCGTCGACAAAGACGACTTCACCGCCGGCGCAAGCTCCAAATCCTCCCGCATGATCCACGGCGGCCTCCGCTATCTCGAAAACGCCGAGTTCAAGCTCGTCCGCGAAGCCGTCATCGAACGCAACCGCCTCCTCCGCACCGCCCCTCACTTCGTCCGCCCGCTCAAAACCAGCATCCCCATCGACTCATGGTTCGCCGGCCTCGTCAAATCTCCGCTCATCTTCCTCGGCCTCCCCGTAAAGGTCGGAGGCCGCGGAGCCTTTATCGTCAAAATGGGCCTCACCTTCTACGACTTTATCACGCGCAAACGCCGACAGACACCCCGCCACTACCTCCTCTCCAAAGAAAAGTCCCTCGCCGAAATCCCCGGCCTCCGCACAAACATCGCCTGCACCGCCACATACTGGGACGCATGGATCAGCCAGGCAGAACGACTCTGCATCGAAATGATCGAAGAGGCCTCACGCGCCAACCCCGCCTGCCGCGCAATAAACTACGTCGCCGCCGCCAAAACTGCCCCCGACGCCGTCCTCCTCAACGACCAGCCCACCGGCCAACAGGTCACCGTCCACCCCAAATGCGTCGTCAATGCCACCGGCGCCTGGGTCGACTTCGCCAACAAATCTCTCGGCATCGACTCCCGCTTCATGGGCGGCACCAAGGGCTCCCACCTCGTCATCGACAACAAATCCCTCTACGACGCACTCGGCGACCGCATGGTCTTCTACGAACACACCGACGGCCGAGTCTGCATTGTCTTCCGATTCATGGACAAGATCATCATGGGCTCAACCGACATCCGAATCGAAAACCCCGATGAAGCCGAATGCGACCAGGCCGAAGTCGACTACATGATGACCACGCTCCGCGGCGTCTTCCCGGGCCTCACCCTCTCCAAAGACGACATCGTCTTCCGTTTCTGCGGCGTCCGCCCCCTCCTCGCCTCCGGCCTCGACTACACCAGCCGCG
>JAWLHD010000266.1:0-6100 GCA_041690555.1 Anaerohalosphaeraceae bacterium | reverse complement strand
ACATTGATTAGTTGGGGCAGTTCATCGAGCCGGGTGCGGCGGAGGAATCGGCCCACTGTTGTCACCCTGGGATCATTTTCGCAGGCGAGCACGGGGCCTGTTTCATTTTCAGCCCCTTCAATCATGGTTCGGAATTTGTACATCGTGAACAGTTTGCCGTCCTTGCCTATCCGCGACTGGCTGTAGATGATGCGTCCCGGCGAAGTTATTTTGATCAGCGTCACCAGCACGACCAGCAGCGGCATGACCAGCAGGATGGCGAGAGTGCTGAGACCCACATCCAGCACACGAATAAAGAACTCTTCACAATCGGATTTGCTGCCCAGATAGGTTGCCAGAAACTTTAATGAATTCTCGTCCATCACGTTTCCGGACAGCAGGCGCGCATACACCACGGGACTGAAGACTACGTTAACTTTCAGCTTCAACAGCAGGTAAACGAGAAGGTTGAGTTGCGCGTCATTGTGCAACTGACTGCAAAGGATGATCTCGTCTATGTCATCGTGGTGTGCGAGTTCCTCAAGATTCCGGAGGTGTCGGACATCCACAAGGGGGCCGGTTTCAATTTGCTCGGTCCTGTGGTCGGCGCCCACCAAAATGACCTTTTTCTTGATTCTGCCGGTCAAGCGTAGCAATGCTCCGTTGGCCGCAAAGATCATAAGCAATCCAAGGATCGAGGAGATGACGAATATACTGGATGGAAAAGCAGCCCAGCGTATCCGCAGCACATAGACAAACGCTATACATGCGAACGTGCCGGCGATCATTCCGCAGAAGACCCGACTGAACAGGTGCCACCACGAGCGGAACCGCGGGCGAAAGACACCTGCGGCGGAAAAAGCAACCATGTATATAGCCGTCAGGTAGATGTCACTTTCTCGATATGGTCTGAAGTTGAACTGCGGCAGCGGCAAGCCGTATCGCAGTACAAACGAGAGGAGGAACACGGCATTGATGACACCTGCGTCGATTGCTGCTGTAAGCAAACGAATAAGCATATCAGACATCCACCAGTGTCTGCGAGAGGTTCCGGCTGCACTTGCGTCTTTCAGAATCCCTTCAGGAGTCAGGGAGACCGCCATCGGGCCGGCGCTTTGGATACGTTGTTCAGTCATTTTTGATCTTGATTCTAAGTGCTCCTTCGACTCTGCAGTGGTCTGCAACCATGATATACCCGCCGCCGCACCCAGTCAAGGATCGGCCGCAGCAGGCGTCATATTGCGAGAGTTGCTGTAGTATTGGATCCGGAACAGTGTTGGGCAGGAGATGCCTCCACGCCTCCAAAGTATTATTGAGAGATCGCCCCAACATGACAACGTCTCGCGTTCGGATCGCCTGCCAGCATTCTTCGCCGGCTTCTCCGAGTACCTGCACCCATTTGGGCTGGAGCGACTGTCTCGACAAGGGATCGTATTTGTCGGGTCTTGGCGTGATGGGTATGAGCGAGATTGACTCTTCGAGCCATGCCGCCGTTTGAGCGTCGATGAGCGATGTGATTTCGGCGGGCCAATACTGTCCGTTGTAATACAAGCGGTTGATGCCCGGGTAGACGAGCCCGATTGCGTCCTGTGATCCGGCGATGTATTTGGTTCCGGGTGGGTTTTCTGCGCCGAAGAGGATTTTTGCGACCTTTAGCGGGTTGCCGCCGGGTATGCGCTCGCCCCAGATTCTCCGGGCGGTATCGCGGGTACTTGTGGCCATTCCGGACCGTCTGGCAAATTCAAGGGATGGTTCCAGGCATGCCACTACCATTGCGCCTGGTCTTATGCCCGAGATCCAGGGTTGATCGATCCATCCTCCGGCAAGAGCTATTCGGTACTGGACCCTCAGCGGATCCTGCGCGATGTCGGTTGCGGCGGCGCTGGTTTGTCGGCCGCCGATGCTGCGGAGCACGCGATATTCCACTGCCATGCGGCGGCAGACCGCTTCCTTGTCCGGCGTGTGTCCGTCGGCGTTAATGGCGAAGATGTCCGGTTTGACGCGGTTCAAGGCGTTTTCGAAATCGACGGGTCCGACGCCTTTTGAAATGAAGGCGTCTCTGACGCAACTGAGAGAGCGGACCAGTCTCAGGCGTTCGAGCTCGGAAAAAAGCGGGGGCGTGTCCTTGAGCAATTCATGGTTCTTGTCCGATCCGATGCTTACGTGGAGATCGCCGAGTCTGGCGGCCTCTTCGAGAAAATCGACGTGGCCCGCGTGGAGCATGTCGAAGAAACCGCTGACGAGGACCCGCGTGCGGCTGCCGGCGGGCGGGTCTTGTGCGCAGGCCGTCGCCTGCCGTTCGATTATTGCCGTTGATGAAGTGGGGGTTAAGAACCGGGGCACAATCCGCGGTACGGTTTGCAGGGCGATGCCAAGTTTGCGGCAGAATGTGCGTTTCTCTTCGAGGCCGCTGTCATCGTCATTGACGACCAGAACGTCTGGCATGAGATCCAGCATAATCTGAGCGTAGTCGATCTTTCCCGGCTGAAGCGAAGATTCGCCAAGGATGGCGTAATCAACCTGCTGCATGGCGGCGACAAGGTACAACCGATTGTTCTGCGGGTTAACGGGCCTGCCCGGTTTCTGTCGGGCTATGGCTTCATCGGCGCCAACGACTACGACGAGCGTTTGGGCGAACTGTTTGCACTGACCAAAGAACACTGCGTGGCCGGACTGCATGACATCATAGCAGCCCGAGCACATGGCAATTCGCTTGTGTCGGGTTCGAATTGCCGGCAGGTCTCGGGGTGTGATTATCTTCTGTTCAATGTCCATGTGGCGGCTCGTCCAAATTCACGCATCAGCAGACGGCACTTCCGGCGCCGTCCGGTCGAGCGAGTTTATAAGTTCTTCGAAAGATTCGGCGGCGCGCTGTAGACTGTACTTGCGGCGAATCGCCCGGTGTGCATTCTGTCCCATTTGGCGGCGCAAATGTTCGTCATCGCAGATTCGCACGATTGCGTTCCGCAGGCCGCACGGATCGCCGGGCTCTACTCTCAATCCGCAGTCTTCCTCATCGAGAATACGGGCGATTTCGGACTTTGAATTCATTACGGCCAGTACCGGCAGCGCCGCGGCCATGAGGGCGATTGCCTTGGACGGCACGGAAAGGCCTTCCTGCTTGGCAGCCAGGCTGACCAGCCCCACGTCGGCGGTCGAGAAGAGCGCGGCCAACTCTTCCCGGGCGACATAAGTGTGGAAGCGGCAGTTGGACAGTTGCATCCGCTCGGCGTGCTGAATGGCCCAACCTTTTTTATGGCCTTCACCAACGAAGAGGAATACGATGTCATGACGGTCCCGCAGCATTTCGGCGGCGTGCATAATTGTTTCGATATCGTGAAACCGTCCCATGTTTCCCAAGTACCCAAGCACAAGTTGGTCGGACAGGTTCCATTGTTGGCGAAAAGTCCTTTGCTCTTCCGCCGGCTGCGGCATTGAGGCATTGTCGCACCAGATATGAGTGCGCCGGATTTTTTTCTGGTCGAAGCGGGGGATTGAGACGGTCTTTCGCCGAATGACTTCCTCCATACAGCGACCAATTACAACGACGTAAGAGGCGTGGCGGAAGACCAGACGATTGCACCGACCCCACAGGCGGCTGATGACACCCTTATCTTTGATGAGTCCCATGTTTGCCGCCGTGTCGGGGTAGACGTCAAAGACCAGGTAGATGTACGGTCCGCCGAGACGCAGCAGCCGCAATACGGCGCAGGCAATTGCCAGGAATGGCGGATTCGTCAGCACCAGGATTGGCCTTTGCCGCCCCTTAAGAGCAAGATAGACAAACGCCGAGACGGCGAAAGTAATCTGGTTGCTGATTCGTCCCCAGAGCTTCAATTTGTCGAATTTTGTGCCCCAGACCCGCCGAATGCGGATGGTTTTGTATTCGATGCGACGGTTTACCTTTGCGGAACCGGGCAGCACCGTAGGCATGCCGCAAACCACTTCGATCGCCAGACCTCTTTCGGCAAGCTGCTCGCACAGTTCGGTCAGCGTTTGTCCGGTTGAAACGAGTTCAGGGTAGAACAACTGGCACAGGACCAGAAGCTCGCGCGAATGCCCGGTTTGGGCGGCGGCCATCAGGTATGTCTCCGTTTCAGGCCTGCTATTCGCAGGAGTCTGGCGTGCAGCATATACATTATAGCCTTGCGCCTTTTCCAGAAATACCGCAGGCAGTCGGCGAAGCGGCGGTTTTTCCAATAAAGCAGCAGAAGGGCTTTTCTCTGCCATTTAACGAGCTGTTCATAGGGCAGGCCGTCGATCTCCAGCACTCTGCCGCCGTACTTGTCGTACTGTGCCCAATCGGTGGACAGCAGGCGGTAGCCCTGGCGGTTCTGACTTGCCAATTCAAATATGCGGGTTCCCGGATAGGGCACCATCAAGCCGACTGCGATACTGTCGGTGTTCAGTTCCGCGGCGAGTTGCACGGTCTTCTTGACGGTTTGCAGTGTTTCGCCGGGGTGTCCGAGGATGTAGTATGTGCCAAGCGATATGCCGGCGGCCTTGATTATTGCAGCGGCGCGCCGCACGGTGTCGACGGTAATGCCTTTGTCGATGCGTTTGAGGATATCGTCGTCTCCCGCTTCGACACCCATTTCCAGCCTGAAGCATCCTGCGCGTGCGGCAAGCGCGATGAGCTCCTCATTGACGAAGTTCGCCCGCGTAAGCGCGCTCCACCGAATGCGATGGGCGAAATCGTGCGCTATAAAGGAGTTCAGGAGCTGTCGAGTGCGTTCATTATCGAACAGGAATATTTCGTCGGCGAAATCGAATGTATGTGCGGCGTACTTCTCGATTGCGTATTCCATTTCGTTGAGGATCGAATCGGCGGATCGACGTCGGACCGTGCGTCCCAGCACCTGCATACAGAACGCGCATTTGTAAGGGCATCCGCGGCTGGTGAACATCACGTAGTAGCTTTCGGGGCCGGCCAGGGGTCTGGCTGCACCGGCGTAGTAATCGTCGATGGCGGGGAATCCGAGCGCGTCCAGTTCTTCACCCGTCATGTAAGGCGGAGGCGCATTGACGAAGATTTGGCCGTTGCGCCGAAATGCCAAGCCGGCGATATTTTCGACCGCGGATGGCTGGCGGTCTGCGATGGCGGTCACAAGCGCCGCGGCCGTTTTTTCGCCTTCGCCCTGGACGGCGTAGTCGAAGTCCGGAAACTCCTCCAGTGTTCGGGCGGGCAGCGCCGTGGCATGGCAGCCGCCGATGACCGCGGTTATCGGCAGTCTTTGCTTAATGCTCTGGGCAATCGCGGCGGCGTCCTTGATCTCGTGGGTCATGGCGGTGAGCCCGACGACGTCGGGTGCGTATTCCTGGACGTGCTCAATGAGCCTGGTTTGCGACCATCCGTGGAAATATGCATCGAAGATGCGGCAGTCGAAACCCGCGCGTCTGAGGGACGCGCAGACGCAGGCAATTCCCATTGCCGGCTGTCGATACCAGTCGGCATAGGTTGCCGGAGGTTTGATGAGGGCGACCCTCATACGCCGGTCTCCGTCGGTGCGACGCGCTCGATCATGGTGTTTCCCAGGACCAGGACATCCATTCCCGTCCGCAGGAAACATTCAAGCGCCTCCTTCGGAGCACAAACCACGGGTTCGTTCTCGTTGAAAGACGTATTCAGCAGCACCGGAACGCCGGTCAGCATCCTGAAGCGTTCTATCAGCCCCCAGTAGAGCGGATTGGTGCGACGGCAGACCGTCTGAAGCCGGCCGGTGCCGTCGACATGCGTTACGGCCGGGATTACGGCTCGCTTTGCGGCTCGAACGGGATAGACCTTGAGCATGAACGGGTCAGGATAGTCTTTTTCGAAATACTCTCCGGTGTATTCTTCGAGAATGGAAGGAGCGAATGGGCGGAAGCGTTCGCGGAGCTTGATCTTCACGTTGAGGACATCTCGCATATCGGCTCTGCGGGGGTCCGCCAGAATGCTTCGATTGCCCAGCGCCCGGGGGCCCCATTCCATACGGCCCTGGAACCATCCAACTATTCGGCCCGCGGCAAGATGCGATGCCGTCTTGTCAAGCAGCTCGTCAGTGGAATCAGTCCTGCTGATCGCGAAGCCCGCCAGCCGGTCGCTGTTCTGTCGAAGAACCGCCTCGACCGCTTCCGGGCC
>JAWLHD010000265.1:0-6123 GCA_041690555.1 Anaerohalosphaeraceae bacterium | reverse complement strand
CCTCAACGCACTCGTCGGACCCGGAACCCTTGATTCGGGCCACGAGGCCGAGCAAATTGTCGGGCAATGGTTCGCCAACTTTCCTGTCCCAACGGTTAAGCAGGGGAGTGCTTGCCTTGTTGGCGTATATTATGACGCCGCCGGCGCCTATGCGCATTACAGGGCTGGGATCCTCACTGGGAAACCGCGCCAACTGCTCGCGTTCCTGCTCCATGCGCTTGTTCTCGGTAATATCCATCAGGATACCGTCCCAGACGATATCGCCGCTGCTGAGGCGTTCCGGTCGGCAAACGGCATGAAACCACTTCTGCTGCCCCTGGAAGGTACCGCAGCCTCGCCATTCGGCGGGCGTGAGTTTCTCAGCGGAGGCTGCGATCATGTGATAGAAATCACCGCGGTCTCGTGCACAAAGTTTGTCCATGAGAACACTGCTGTCTTCCTGTACTTGCCGGGGATCCAGGCCGAACAACTGACGGCAATGATCGCTGATGAAGAGAAACTTGACCGCACCGTCATCGCAGAGGGCAAACTGGTAGACAAGTCCGGGCAAGTTGGCGACCATCCGCTGGTATCTTCCTTCGCTCTGCTGAAGGGCTTCTTCAACAATCTTCTGGTCCGTGATATCCTCGACCAACCCTTCGACACGGGATACATGGCCGTTTTCATCGCAGTGTGCGATGGCGGTGTCGCGCAGCCATCGAATCGCACCATCCTTTTTGCGTATCTGGAATTCGATTGGGCCGACCTCTTTTTTCTGCAATGCAAGGCGGCTGATATTGTCCCTGACCATGGCGCGATGTTCGGGGACAACCATCGAAAGCTGCAGCAGGTTATCGGCGGCGAAATCGGGCGGCGCGTAACCTGTTACCACCTGACAGCCGTCGCTGCGTTCGGTCCAGGTGGGCGTGCCATTTTCGACATGAGTCACGTAAGTATACACGGAAACGGCCATGAGGCGGCGGTGCTGTTCGAGACATTCGTTGAGCGTTCTGGCGAGTGTTTCCTGAGGGCATGGCTTGGTTAAAAAACGAAAGATAATTCCTTCGTTGACGGCATTTACGGCGACGTTCAGATCGGCGAATCCCGTTAGTATGACGCAGATGCTGTCGGGACTGGATTCACGGACGCGCCGCAGGAAATCGAGGCCGTTCATATCCTCCATCTGGAGGTCACTGACAATAACGGCAAAAGGCCCTTCAGTGGCTATCATTTCGAGGCCCTGCTCGCCGCCAAGCGCGGTTTGGATTTCGAATTGCCTGTAGAACTGGCGTTTGATGGCCTTCAGGACATTGGCTTCGTCATCTACGAAGAGGATCTTTCTGTCGCTATCCGACATATTCGTGTTCCTCTATTTCGACTCTCAAGTGCAGGCTTTTCCAAAGTGCAAGCTTGTCGGCGACTCCAAGATTCTCCAGAAGCTCAATCTTCAGCGGAGGCACGAAGCCGTCTGCGAGGCCGCAGCACAGCTCATGATCGATCATATTTGCAATGCGGACGGCGGCTATGACGGAGAAACCTTCTTCGAGATTGTCCGGGTATTCGTGATGGTAAGTGGCGGCCTCGATGATGGTATTCGGCAGGCCCCAGAGGTCAAGCAGGCCGCCGCCGAGTTCGGCGTGCGTCACTTCGAGCAATTGGCGCTCCATCGCATAGAGCGGCTGCTGTCGCTGCCTTGAGAGACTGATTGCTTCTGTCCATTCTCTTGGAAACTTTGAAATCATGACGATCTTGCCGGCATCGTGCAGGATGCCGGCCATGGAAGCCATATCCATCTGGTCCTGGCTCATCTGGAGGGATTTGCATATTGCCTTGGCAAGAGAGCCTACGCGGACACAATGTTCCTGGAGTGCATCGACGGAGAACTCTCTTATGCGGCGTTCCGGGAGTTTTGAGAATATACCGCTTGTGAGAACGAGAGCCTCGACGGTTTTGAGGCCGAGATAAACGACTGCATGGACGGGGTCAGCGATTTTGCTTCCGGATCCGTAGAAGGCCGAATTGACGAGTTGAAGAATCTTGGCGGACATGCCGATGTCGCGTGCGATCATCTTGCCGACCTTTCGCGGGCTGCAATCGGGCGAGTTGAGGGCGTCGATGACCTCTTTGTAGGTATCGGACATGACCGGCAACGAGCTGATATTGGACAGAACCTTGGCGGCCTCTTTGGATCGCAGGCGGTCGTTCAGTTGAAAGGCACGATGAATCAGGCTCTGGAGCAGGTCGGCGTCACAGGGCTTAGAAATGAACTGGTGGACGCATCGCGCGGCCTGACCCTGGAGGGGCTGATCGGAGTAACCGCTGAGCATGAAGCGTATGGTGTTCGGATAGCGCTGCCTGACTTTTTCGAGCAGTTCGACGCCGTTCATTTCAGGCATTCGCAAGTCACTGACGACGATGTCGTGAGCGGATTCCTTGAGGACATTGAGCGCTTCGGCGGCGCCGGTGACGAATTGCATCTCCCACTGCTGCCGCATCATGTGAAGCATGCGTCGCAGTCCGTTCAGAACGTTTACGTCGTCATCCACAAACAGGATTTTGATAGGTCGGCTCATCTTCCCTCTTCCGGCCCGTTTCGACGGGCAAACGAACAGTAAATGTAGTTCCAGCGCCCACCTCGCTTTCGAGGGCGATGGTTCCTCTGTGTTTCTCACGTACTATGTCAAGGACGGTCGCCAGCCCCTGGCCGGTACCTTTTCGATCTTTGCCCTTGGTGGTAAAGAAACGTTCGAATATCTTTTCGCGGATATCTTCGGGTATGCCCATTCCGTTATCCGCAATTGAGATGACCACATGATCGTCGTCCCTCCGGGTTTGGACGCGAATAAGTCCTCTCTTATAGCGGCCGACCTGCACGGCTTCTTCAATGCTGTGTACTGCATTGATCAGGAGATTCATAAAGACCTGGTTGAGATCGTCAACACAGCAGAGAACGTCGGGCAGATCAGGGTCAAAGTTCTTTTCTACGTCAGCGGCATACTTCAAGCTGTTCCTGAGGATGATGATGGTGCTGTTGATCGCCCTGTTAATATCGGCCGGCGCCTTGCGTCGCTCGTCTATGTGTGAAAAATCTCTCATGGCCGATACTATCGCCGAGACGAGTTTGACACCTTCGAGATTCTGTTCTATGGCCTGGGGTATTTCCTCGCGGAGGAAATCAAAATCCACCTGGTGTTCCTTGGCCGCGGCGGCTTCGATGTACTTGCGGGCGGCGGCCGGATCGGCGGCATGCTCTCTTACGGCAAGACAGCACTCGATCAACTCGAAAAGTTGTTTAAAAGCATCATGGAGAAACCTCATATTGTCGCCGAGAAACTGGATTGGCGTGTTGATTTCATGTGCAATGCCTGCGCTGAGTTTGCCAATGCTTTGAAGCATTTGCGATCTTTCGAGCTGACGTCGCATTTGGGCGTTCTCGGTAACGTTCATGATGAGGCCTCGCGCCGCCACTATCCGTCCGGCTGTATCCACCACGGCGACGGCCCGATCGAGGACATCGCAGTCGGACTCGTCCGGAGTGCAGATGCGGTACTGCAATTTGTGATTGCGGCCGGACTGCATGCAGAGCCGCATGCTCTCGACGTACCTCGCCCTGTCCTCCGCATGTATAATCTGCTGCCACTGCGGCATGCGGGTCAACTCTTCGGCGGGTCGTCCTGTGAGCGTTTGAACGTCGCCGCTGAGGAATTGCATGCGCTGGGGATCATCGAAAACGATTTCGTACAGGATTTCACCAAGGCTGCCAAGCACACAGGCCGCCGATTCGGCGGTCGCACCGGTGATATCTTCCATCACGTTTGTCATGCTGCGTCCGTTTCAACGGGTGTATTCAAGGGTGAGAGTTTCGCGGCGAATCTCTGCTAAGTCTATCGACCAGTCGGCGATAAGTTTTAACGAGCGAAAGTTATGTAAGCCTTTTTTTGACGCGAATACCCAGCATAGCACCATGCATTGCGCGTTAGAACCGATAACGACGATTAAACGGGAATGCCTTGCTGTATGGGTGTGAATGGCCGTCTGTTCTCAAGCGGCTGACATGCATAGAAGCCATGAGAACAGCGCGTGCTGATTCCGACGTCAGGCGGTGATTGCCCGCCAGCCCAGATTCAACTCTTCCAGGATGGTGATGACCTCGCGGATCATCTGGGCATCGCACTTGATGTTGGCTTGTGTGAGGTGGCGACTCATGAAGTTATAAAGTGAGCGGAGGTTACCGGCCACTTCACCGCCCGCATCCATGTCCAGGACGGTGTTCAATTCGTAGATGATGTCAAGGGCTTTCTGTATGTTTCGGCCCTTGCTCAAGTAGTCCTTGGCTTCAAGGTCTCGAACCGCCTGCTTGAGGAATCTGATGGCGCCGTCATAGAGCATAACAATGAGGCGCCCTTTGTTCTGTGTAGCGACGGTGGTTTCCCGATATACATCGAGTCCCTTCATGTTGCAGCTCCGTTAGAATCCTACATGGGAATGAACGGTTCGGGTCCGTCCGGTTCGAGTCATGTTCCCGGCGAATCGAGAGCCTGGGAGACGGCCACAGATATGTATCTGCGGCCGTCTCCCGGAAAGCCATCTAAGCAACGTCAAGATCAGGCAATCTTACCGCAGCAGCGACAGCGCCATTTGCGGCATAGTGTTGGCCTGGGCCAGCATCGAAATACCTGCCTGAGAAAGGACCTGGTTCTTTGTCAGCGACGCCATTTCCGTGGCGACGTCGACGTCCGAAATACGCGACTCCGAAGCCATAAGATTCTCGGCCTGAATATTTAGCACGGCATTGGTGCTCTCCAGCCGGTTCATCATGTAGCCGAAACTTGCTCGCGCGCTGTCCTTGCGGGTGATCGCAGTGGTAACCGCATTCAGGGCCGACTCGGCAGCGCTGCTGCTTGCCAGCGAAGCGGAAGCAATTCCCAGAGCAGACGCAGTGACATTCACGGAGTTTATGTCGATGGTTGAACCGACACCGAAATGGATGGTCGCTTTGTTGCTTGCTCCAGCACTATCAAGCATGTGTATACTGTTGAACTTGGTGTCACCGGCGATACGGGTGATTTCAGCGGCCATCTGCTGAAACTCATTATTCATGATGTTTCTCTGGCCGGAGGAATACGAACCGGTTGCGGCCTGCTCGGCCAGTTCCTTCATTCGGACAAGGGCCTCGTTGATAGTGGCCATAGCGCCTTCCATCGTCTGCAGCATGCTGATTCCATCTGCTGCGTTGCGCGCTCCCTGCTTGATGACGGCGATGTCGGCACGCATCAGTTCGCGGACTGCCAGTCCCGCGGCGTCGTCCTTGGCGCTATTGATGCGCAGGCCGGACGAGAGCCTTTCGACCGATTTGGCCAAGGCCTCGTAGTTGCGACCCAAATGCCTTGCGGCATTGTCGGCCATGATGTTGCTTTTGATTGCTAACATGTTCCTGACTCCTTAACACAATAAAATGAATAGCCCCTGGCTGACCAGATTCCTGTTCCATCACGTGACGCGCCGGCATACGACCCAACCGAGTTGCGTCAACCTGAATTATCGTCGCAATGGGGGCGCACTAAAGGGGTATAGTTGTGTTAAAATAGGGAAGGCAGGGCACGCCCGATAGTGTTTTGGCGGGCGCGGTTAACAAGCGAGAATCGCAGCAAAAAAATATTTGCCTGATTTGAAGATATTTTTCAAATCAGCGAAATTTCGGGTACTGCAAGGGTGGCCGAAAACTATTATGGGTCGTGCCGTTCAGGATGCCACGGCGTTCCATCCGCGGTTCAATTCCTCAAGCAATCCTATGACCTTGCGTATCATGTCCGGGTCTTTCTTGAGGTTTGCCTGGTTGAGATACTTCCACATGAACAGGTACAACTGGCGCAGATTGGCTGCGATTTCGCGTCCGTTCTCCATGTCGAGCACGGCATTGAGTTCGACAATGATGTCCTGGGCTCTTGAGATGGCGCGTCCTTTTCGGATGTAGTCACCCTGTTCGAGTGCCGCGACTGCCTGGCGAAGAAAACGAATCGCGCCGTCGTAGAGCATTACTACCAAGCGCCCGCGGTCCTGTGTCGAAATTGCCACTTCTTC
This sequence comes from Anaerohalosphaeraceae bacterium, assembly GCA_041690555.1. Taxonomy (GTDB): domain Bacteria; phylum Planctomycetota; class Phycisphaerae; order Sedimentisphaerales; family Anaerohalosphaeraceae; genus JACZKQ01. The sequence goes on along the minus strand of JAWLHD010000265.1, from coordinate 63 downwards.
GTATTTTCTGACACTCATTCAACTCTCCTCTTGCCTGTTTTTTCGGTTGGGGCTTCTTGGTCA
>JAWLHD010000264.1:0-6139 GCA_041690555.1 Anaerohalosphaeraceae bacterium | reverse complement strand
GGGACTCGGTAGCTGCCAGATTGCCGCTCTGTACGACGAAGAGGCCAATGAGCTGCTGGGCGTGGACGGTACAGCTGAGAGCACGATCTATATGACGGCGGTGGGGTCGCGGACGTGACGGCGGGGCAATTTGCTTGACAGGTGGGGATTTTTATGGCATAGGATGGGGGGTGAAGTTTTTTTTGTTGTAATGTTTTCGGTGTTTTTGCGTCTTAGAGCAACGGGGGGCGGCCGGCGGCTTTTTTGGCGGGTTGGTCGAGGATAAAAGGGATGGCCATGGAGCAGCTTAATTTTACGTGCGCCAAGTGCGGCGGCGGGGAATATGAAACGGACGAGTTCCGCGTTAAGGGCGGGTCGCTGAGCAAGCTTTTTGACGTTCGGAGCAAGCGTTTTACGACGATAACGTGCAAGCGGTGCCATTATACGGAGCTTTACCGCGGCGAGATCACGGCGTTGGGCGATCTTGGCGATTCGTTCGTGGGTTGACGAGCGGTGCGGGTACGTCGCGGCCTTTGGGAGACTGGCATGTCCGGAGCGGGCGGAGGCCGACGTATTTTGAAGGGGGTGTTGCTGACCGTCAAATGGCTGTGGGTCGGGCTGGTGGCGGTTTTGCTTGCGGCGGGGGTTTATTTTTCGGCGCCGTGGAAGGTTACGGCGCTGCTGGCTGTGCTGGTTGTTACTCCGACGATCGTCCCCAAGCGTGCTCGCAAGTACATCTATCTCGCTTTCACAATTATTTTTCTTTCGCTGACGGTATGGGTGTTTCTGCCGGAGGATGACACCGGGTGGCGGCCGTATGTGCTCGACGAGGAGATTGCGGCCTGGCGGGCGAAGTATGCCGTGCCGGAAGATCAAAACGCCGCGGTGATCTTTGAGGAGATGCTGGAAACGTACGACGGCAGCCGGTTTGCGATGCCCAGGCTGACGGAGGAGCAGTTCAACGACCCAAATGTGCGGCAGGTTTTCTTTGATGCGTTCAAGGCAGCGCAGCCGGCAAACACGTTTTACCCGGAGTTTTGGACGGACGAACTGGATGATTTGACGCTGTTTGAGCCGTGGTCCAGCGCGGAGTACCCGGAGCTTGCGGCATGGCTGCGAGAGAAGCATAGCGAGACGATTGCGGCGCTTATGGAGGCGAGCCGGCGGCCTTACTGCCGTTTTGTGATGACCTTTGACATGCTTGATTTTCCCCACGATCGCAATCCCGCCATGAGAGACTGGGCGCGACTGCTCATGCGGAAAGGCAATAGTTTTTGGGGCGACGAGCGCATGGAGGAGGCGATTAAGATGTATTTGGCTGCCGTGAGGACGGCGGCTTTATACCTGGAGCATCCCGCCAACGGCGTCCTGGGGGTCGGCTTTACGGCTCAAGTCCTCCAACCAATTGGCTCTTTGGTTGTAAACGCTCCCTTGACAAACGAGCAACTGGATCAATTGGATGAGTCGCTGGCCGGTTTTGTTTTGGACTGGCAGAGCGGGTGGCCAGTCTACCTCGAACAGAAGAAGCTTGAGACGCAGAACACACTCGTTGGATACCTTTATGAAGTCAACGAGAGACAGAAGACGCGGTTTACTCGAACCGACAGAAATCGTGTTCGGGAGATGCTCATCATTGATCCAAGTGACGATAGCCATAGCCATGTTGGGGCGAACATCGGCAGTATCTTATGCTGGTTTTGGATGCCCCGGGACCCTGACATGGCCTCGCTGGCATTCGCTCGTGCGTACGAGGCATTGGAGGATCCGGGTTTTGAGTGGAATGAAAATGCGCACAGGTCAGTAAAGCTGAACTTTGACGGATTTGCGGAGTCGATGGTTCATGTGGCTCACTACTGCAGATTACGCGATTTATTCTTGCGCATATCCACTCAGAAGGATGGGACTCGTTTATTGATTGCGGTGCGCAAATATCAGAACAGTACGGGCAGTTTGCCGGCGGACCTTGAAGAACTCAAAGAGATGGTTGCGTCTGAGGTGTTAGTCGACCCGATCAATAGCGGTGCGTATGTGTACAGGCTGACCGGTAAGACGTTCACATTGTACAGCAAGGGCAAGAACGGTGTCGATGAGGGCGGGGTTTTTGACCGCGAGAGCGGCGCGGATGATATTGCGATCTGGCCGCTGCCGGACTATGCACGCAAGACGAGGAACAAATCCGAAACACAGGAAACAGAGGCGTATGAGGACTGACCAACGGCAAAACGAATCGCGCAGAAGATGGCGGTTTCTCACCGCAGTGCTTTTTGCCGCCAAATGTCTGTGGATACTGCTTCTGGCTGCCGCACTGGCGGCGGGGGTTTATTTTTCGGCGCCTTGGAAGGTTACGGCGCTGCTGGCTGTGCTGGTTGTTACACCGACCATCGTCCCCAAGCGTGCTCGCAAGTACATCTATCTCGTCGTCGTAATCATCTTTTTTTCGCTGGCTGTCTGGGTGTTCCTGCCGGAGGATAATGGCGGCTGGGAACCATACGTGTTCAAGGATGAGCTGGCGGCTCTGGCAGCGAAGCTGCACGTGCCGGACGAGGTGAACGCGGCGGTGATTTATAACGAACTGCTCGCCGGCTATGAGTGGGATTCCGGTGATCGCGAGATGCTTCAATGTCTGCCGGAAGGCGCCTCGGAGGAGGCTCGTTACCTGCTGGAGCTGCAGGCTGTGGCGGGCGCGGGCGTCGATACTGAGCGTACTGTCGCCGCGTTGCTCAAGGCGACACGGTTGGAGCGGTGCTACTTCGAAATTCCGCACAGGGTATCTTTATTGGAGGGCCAGCTTGAACGTTTTCAGGCAATCAAGCTTTGGACTCGTCTGCTGCATGCCTCCGCCGAGCGGGCCGGGAAGTCAGGTGATGCTGCTACGGCGCTCGACAGATACGCGGCGATACTGAAGATGGGCGATCACATGTACCAGCAAGCTGCGCCTCTTGACTTTCTTCTCGGTTTGGCTGTGGAGAGCATGCCTTTGGAAGGCATAAATGAACTGATCATGGGCGCGCGGCTCGAGGCGGCGCAGCTTGTGGAGCTGGAATCAATGCTTGCTTGCGGCGGCTTTGACTGGCCGAGCGGATTTGCGCGCATCATGGACTACGAGAAGCTGTATACAAAGCAGTCTCTGGCCTGCATGTACGAAATGAATGATAAAGGTGCAATTCGCGCGAGGATGCCAAGTATTCACTACGGCCAACCGCAAGCCGAACCGATCGGTCGAACTCGGCTGGACAAGCTGGCAGCAGTGGCGTTCTGGTTTGTGTGGTTTGGACCCGACGAGATCAGCCGACGCGTGGATGAGAATTTCGAGCCGTGTTATGCAATGGGCGATTTGAACCATGGGGGCTTTGCCGAACCGGGGTCGCTGTCGATGAAATTCGACTGGTCAATTGCAGGCATGTTCAAGCCGAACGAACATCTGTATTCTTACTGGCGGCCACTGCACCTTCGAGCACGAGCAAGGCGCGACGGTGCGAGTCTTCTGGCGGCATTGCAGAGATTCCGTTTGGTCGAGGGGGAGTATCCAGCGACTCTGGGCGACATGCGAACGGAAGGCGGGCAGATCGAGGAGGCCAGCGAACGAGGGTGGGCATCGTTTGTTTATCGTCGAGAGGGAGAAGGATTTGTGCTGTATCATACCGGGGCGAACGGTGTGGACGACGGGGGGATTGCGGACAATAGTGCCGGGATGGATGATGTTATGATCTGGCCGGTGAAGCGTTAAGGGGCGGCGTGTTCGGGCTGTCGCGGGTTCAGAGGCGATGCGATTGATTTGGATGAGATATGGAACAGGTGTTTTTGCTTGGTTTGCTGACGCTGGCGGCGTCTGCCGTGGGTACTGCTACGGGGTTTGGTACGTCGACGGTGATGGTACCGGTGATGACTCTTTTTGTGCCGATGCCGGTGGTGCTGCTGTTTGTGGGAGTGATTCACCTTTTCGGGGACGTTTGGAAGGTGCTGCTGTTTAAGCGGGGGTTCGACTGGCGGCTGATTATTGCGTTCGGGGCGGCGGGCATAGCGGCGAGCTACGTTGGCGCGTCGCTTTCGCTGCGTGTGGATTCGCTGCCGCTGAAGCGGATTCTGGGCGGCTTTTTGGTTGGGTATGTGGCGTTTATTCTGCTGCGGCCGCAGTGGAGGCTGCCGAAGACGACACCGACAGCGGTGAGCGGCGGGCTACTGTCGGGTTTGTTTGCAGGATTCTTCGGGGTGGGCGGCGCGGTGCGGGGTGCGTTTTTGGCGGCGTTCGACCTGCCGAAGGCGGTTTACATATTCACGTCGGGCGTGATCGCGCTGTTCATCGATGTCACGCGTGTGTCGCGGTACTTCGCGGGCGGGACGCGGCTGCCGGGGGACCTGCTGGCGGCGCTGGCGGTGAGTATTCCGATTTCGTTTGCGGGTGCGTGGCTGGCGAAGCATCTGGTGGAGCGGGTGCCGCAGGAGTTTTTCCGGCGATTCATCGGCGTGTTTCTGGCGCTGGTTGGGGCGAAGCTTTTGATCTGGGGGTAGAGGGGCGGGTGCAATTCACACGACGTCGATGACGATGCGGAATTCGTGGCGGTCCGGATCGAAGATGATCTCGCTTACGGCGCCCGATTGCGGGGCTATGAGCGGCTTGCCGGTTTCGGTTTGGACGCCTATTCTGCGGCCGGCGGGGATGTGGTCGCCGACTTTGGCGTCTACGCCGCATGTCGCGTCTGCGGTTAGGACAATCTGCTTCATGTCAGTCCAGCGGTTTGGGGAAGTCGTCTATGCCCAGCAAGGCGGCGATGTGTTTGGGGACGTCGGTGTTGTCAAGTTGGCCGCGGAACCTGCGGGCGCCGGGGCCGAGCGCGTAGAGCGGCACGGGTACGCCGGTGTGGCCGCCGGTGGACCAGGCGACGTCGAGCTTTCGGGTTTCGGGGTCCCAGTTCTTGATCGACAGGCCGCCGGTTTCGTGGTCGGAGGTGACCAGGATTAGTGTGCTGCGATCGCGGAGGGCGAAATCGACGGCGACCTTGACGGCTTTGTCGAAGAGCAGCGTCTGGCGGATGGTCTGACGGATATTGTTGTTGTGGCAGGCCCAGTCGATCTGGCTTCCTTCGACCATCAGGAAGAAGCCGTGTGGGTTGGCACTGAGGATTTCGATTGCCTTTGCGGTGAGTTCGGCGAGGTCGGGCTCGGGGGGTATTGTTTCGAGTGCGGCGTTTTGAAAGAGGCCCAGCAGGCGCGGTGCGCGTGCGGCGTTCAGGCCGGCGGCATCGCTCGCGTAAGTGTAACCGCTGTCGACGGCCTTCTTGATAAGGTCGACGCCCTCGGGCTGTCTGCCGCCGGCGTCGGCGGGCAGGAAGTATCGCCGTCCGCCGCCGAGGATGACGTCAGTCTGTTCGAGAAGCTGCGGGGCTATGCGAGCTTCGGAGCTGCGGCTCTTGACGTGAGCGGTGAAGGCGGCGGGCGTGGCGTGGGTGACCTCGCAAGTGACGGCGATTCCGGTGGCCATGCCTTTGTTTTTTGCGGCCTGGAGGATGGTCTGGTACCTTTTGCCGTCGGGGTCCATGCCGATCATGCCGTTGTTGGTCTTTATGCCGCAGGCCAACGCGGTGCCAGCGGCGGCGGAGTCGGTTATTTTGGCGTTGGCGGCGTGCGTGGTGATGCTGGATGCCGTGGGGATTCGCTCCATGTGGAGTTTACCGTCTGGTCCGGCGGCGACGAGTCTTGCGGCGGTGATCTGGTTGTGTCCGAGCCCGTCGCCGATGAGCAGGATGACGTTTTTGACGCCGGCGGGGTTTGGGTACGGGGTGAGATCGCGCGACGGCTCGTAGAAGCCTATATAGTCTTTGGAGTCCTTTGGCGTCTCATATTGAAAGTTGGTCTGGGCGGCGGCGGGCGAGGCGATCATGAGTATTGAAAAGACGCCAAGTGCGATGGCGGATGCGGTCTTTGGGTGCTTCAAAATCATGTCCTTCCAGTATCCAGTTAGTATCATCTTACCCAATTATACAGGTTTTTGCATTGGGATGCAATTGGTGCGGGATGCGATCTCAGGGTTAACACATTCTCCCGGCAACTTGCGGCGCAGGCGGCATTGGACGTCCGGGCAAAACCGTTCGGGGCCCCCAGAGGGCAAATTCGGAGAGAACAAGGCGCGACTGCATCGACTATTCGGCAGGCTTAGGGAACT
>JAWLHD010000263.1:0-6150 GCA_041690555.1 Anaerohalosphaeraceae bacterium | reverse complement strand
GTCGACGAGTCCGTCAGGGGGGCAATCGGCGGAGACGGCATGTGCCTGGACGGGCTTGACTTCGTCGCCGATGCCCCACTGGCCGATATCGACGAAGTGCACGCCGTTGCCGCTGATGAAGCCGGCGGTGTAGTCCTGGATGTAGTACCAGTAACACACCTCGTTGCCCCGGGCGACGCGCTGCGGCGAGAATGGCGCAACGGGCGCCGGTCCGAGCCACATGTCATAATCGAAACCATCAGGCACGGCTGTCTCGGGGAAGTTTCTGCCGGCCTGCACACCTGTGTTGATTCCAATTATGCCGACTTCGACCTTTTTGAGCTGTCCAATGCGGCCGTTGCGAACGAGCTCGCAGACTCTGCGATACGGCGCCTGGGAGCGGCGCTGTAAACCCGTTTGCAGGATTCGACCGTAGTTGGCCGCCGCCCTGACGAGACGCCGACCTTCGACAACGGTGCGGGTGAGCGGCTTCTCTACGTAGACGTCCTTGCCCGCCTGCATGGCCCGGAGTGCCTGGATTGCATGCCAGTGATCAGGCGTGCCGATGCACAAAGCGTCAATGTCCGGGCGGGCCAACACGTCGCGGAAATCGCCATAATCGGTGCATACGGCCGAGCCATAGAAAGCGTTAACACGGTCCCTGACAGGTTCACGGCGGCTGGCGACCGGGTCGCAGACGGCGACGACCTGACAGTCTTTGTGCGCAAGGAACGCCTCTCTGTGGCCGCCGTTAATGTTGCCCGTGCCGATGAGTCCAAGTACGATGCGGCTGCTCGGCGCCGTCGCGCCGCCTGCGCCGCGCGCGGATGAAGGGACTATGTACGGAAACACCGCGGCGGCAGCGGCTCCGAGCGCAGTCTGCTTCAGAAAGCCGCGTCTTGTTGTTGTGCTGTAATTCATTTGTATACCTGCCCCATCATGGACTGCCTCCAGGACGATCACACCCTGTAATCGCGTACATTCTCAGGGAAACCAGCCGAGGAGGAACTCTTCGAGGCTTCCGCTGAAGACGGCCTCGGCGAGGAATTCGCGACCGGACTGGTTGCCCCACGAGTAATTGATAACGACCTTGTCTTTGTAAGCACAGAAGTCAATGTCGGAATTGTTTATGTTCTGAGCACCGGCGATGTGCTGCCGCTGTTCGGCGTCGAGTGCGGGATTTGCGATTCGCTTGTCGTCTTCGCCGGCGCGCAAAACCGGATTGAGCGGGCTGGGTTGCCAGTTGATCAGATCGCGCGAGCGCACGACGCGCATCTCCCAGCCGTCGTGGGCTTCCAGATAGAAGTTGTAGAACCATCCGTCGAGATAGCGCAGGCAGTGCGGGGCGGTGTAGCGGTCTTTGGAATAGTTACACTCAGGCGCCAGCGGTTCCCATGAGAGCATGTCTTTGGATCTGGCGAATAATGCGGTGAAGGCGTGCCCTGCGAGTTCGGAGGGTCTGCCGATTTCGTACATCAATACGTATTCATCATCGGCTTTGCAGACGGACGTGTTGAATATGCCGAACCCGGGAAGATCGAGGATCTTATGCTGCCGCCAGTTTTCCAGGTCCGTCGATACGAACATGTGAATCGTGGAGGCATCCCACTCGGGAACGCAGGTTACGTAAACAGTGTTGTTGTCAACGAAGGCGCTGCCGAGATGGAAGCCTTTTGCAAATGGTGCCGTGGTTCTGCCGGTGGCATGCTCAACGAAACGGAAATACGAATCGCCCGTCTTGTTGGCCCAGTAGCGTTGGCGGATATATTCGAACCGGTAGAGTCTGTCCTTAAACACGACGGGCGTTGTTTCGACGAGGTCGATGTCGATTGTGCCGAGCTTGACGATCTGCGGTTTGGCAGGCGTCCTGGGCTCAGGCGGAGCGTTGACCATGACCTCGTCAACAAACAGCCATGCCTTTTTGCCGGCCGCCTGATGCCAGTCGGGGATGGGACCGATGTTGGAGGCCTTGACGCGGATGTATCTGGCTCGCGCGCCCAGATTGTGCGCGCCGATCCTGCGACTCAGCGGTCCGGCCTCCTTGAGGTCGGTGTCATGTTCGACTGTCGCGATTACGCGGTAATTTGCGCCGTCGTTTGAGACGGCGAACTCGACCTGTCGCGGCAGGAATATGCCTACCGGAACGGATTGCAAAAAGCCGGCGGCAATCGAGTCCACCGCGCAAGGTTTCTCCAAGTCGATGACCGCTTCAAAATCCAGCCCTTCATAGCCGAGCCACTCACCGCTGGTGTGGTCCGGGAAGGACTGGAAGGCGTCGGTAAGGCTTGCCGCGCCGGATGCGGCGTACTGTGGAGCGGGGTTCACAGAAAGATGCACCTTACATCCGGCGGCGGCATGCTCTATTCTCTTTGGCGTCAGGCTCTCCCAGACTTCATCCGGTATCATGCGCTTTCGGTATGTATCAAAATGGCGGGCGATGCGGCTATCGGCAGTGAGGTCCCAAAGCGAGGTGTTTTTCTGGCGAAGGGCCATGACGCCGGCGATCCATCCCTGCGTCCAGCCGGTTTCGGTCGCCCATACTCCCCAGCCCACGTCGGCGTTGCTCGCCCAGTAGTCCCATCTTTCGTATTCGAATGCACGGAACCATGCGCCGTCAAACTCGGGTCTGGTTTGGCTGGAGGCCTGGATGCGGCAGAGGAAGTCGGCAAGTTTGTCGCCGGCGTCCTTGTAATAAGTATCGCCGGTCGCCGCGGCGGCCTCGTGAAGCGCCAGGAACGCGAAATTGGTCGTGTATAGCAGATCGCAGACGGGATCGCCGTTTTCCTGCAAGAGCGATGCCTCGTGTCTGCCGTAATCTTCGTTTGATTTTGGCGGCGCGAAGTAGCTGCGGCCGGTTCCGATCTCTTCGCGGATAGCGCCGGAGGCGTCCTGTTTGTCCAACAGCTCCCCTGCCATGAAGCGAAGCCACTGGCGGTGTTCGGGCCTGTCGTTAACGCGAACAAGCCAGGCCAGCGGCAGGATCATGCGGGCGCGTTCCTGCTGAATGCCGTTGGTCCAGCGCCACTGCTCGGGGTATGCCTCCATCGTGAGGGCGATACCGGTGCGGGCACGCTCAAGCAGAGGCTCATAGCCGGTCTTGTGATACAGCCAGAGATAGGTCGCCCACAGCCAGCTTTCGAAATGCGGGGCGTATTCAACTCGGCCGCTGGCAAAGTGGCGCTGCCATCCAGTGGCCTGGAGGCTGCCATCGTGATGGTTGTCACCCCTGAAGCCCTTGCGTCCGGCGGTGCGGAAATTGCCGAGGATGCCCCTGAGCAGCGACTCGTCCCAGCGGTCGCTCTTGAGCGCGCCGGCGACGCCCATCGTACCGAGGAACGCGCGGGCGTTGTCGTCGCCGTAGTAGATGACCGCGCCTTCAGGGCGGTTGTCCCAGCCAATGAGGCCGTATGAAGGGCTCTCGGGATTGGCCCGCGGACCCTGCTGCAGATTGCTGGTGAAGTAAACGTAATCCAGCAGATTGGCGGCGATGGTGCTGCTGGCTTTGTCGCCGTCAAGGAGGCTGCGAAGGGCGAAGGCCATCGCCGATTCGCAATTGCAGTCGGCCCGCATGTACCATCGGACGTACTGGTTGCCGTCGTACAGTATTCTGGAACTGAAGCCTTCGAGCATTCCGCAACTGCCGTCGCCGACGGGCCACGTTTGCTGCGGGGCGGGCGCTACGCGATCTTGCCATTTGGCGGCCTCATGCCACTCGTGCTTCCAGTCGTCGTGGATGAGCAGGCGGGCGTTGCGGTACCAGTCGACGCCGCGGATGAGCGCCTGGCGTTCGTGGTCGGGCGGCATCTTTTCGTCGCGGGCGTAGGAGGCATGCACTGAAGGCTCGAACTTAATGTCTGCGACGGTCTTCCCATCGGTCAGCCATTGCAGTATTTTCGCCCAGATGATCGGCCACGCGTCAAGCGGCGCATAGCGACCCGTAACAAACTGGCTAAATTTGGTCGTCGCGACCAGCACCCCGGCGTCGAATTCAAACAGAAGCGGCTGAGCTGACTTGGGAAGGCCGAACACGGCGGTGTCGAAACCTGCGACCGTGGCTATTACCATCCACGGATTGTCCGCCTGGAATGGAACATAGTGGCAGTCCTGGACGGCGACGATGCGCATCGGCTCGAGTGCGTCGCCGAACCCGTCCGAGGTGATTACCGCCCGCTCCCAATGAGTGCGCCTGGGCTGGCCGCCTTCCAGGTGCGGAAGAGATGCGGGATATTCGATGTAAAGCCTGAGGTCTTTTTCTCGAGCCCTGTTCAGCATCGACGGCTCGATCTGAGTTGTCGCCGCCGGATACTTGTCCGCAATGATGAGGACCGCCGAGCCCGCGGGGGCTTTCTCTATGGCTTGTGCAGCAGTGTCGTATCGCGAGCACTTGATGTCGTTGAGCTTGAGGACGCGATAGAGGTCGTTGTCGGCTTCGCAACTGAGAAAGAACCGAGCGCCGAAGAGCGTCGCCTGCCCGGCAGTCGCCATACACAGCAGAAACAGAGTAATCAGTGACCTTGTTGAGGGCGGTCTTGTCATCGGCTTGCTCCAGCGTTTACAAGGATTTCATCAATGAAGAGCCACGCCTTTCTGCCCCTGGCGCGGTGCCATTCAGGAATGGGACCGCTGTTTGCGGCCTTTATGCGGACGTATTTCGCCTCGGCGCTCAGGTTGTCGGCGCTGAGCCTGCGGGTCAGGGGTCCGGCCTCCCTTGCGTCGGTATCATGTTTGACTGTCGCGATCACGCGGTAATGCTCGCCGTCGGTCGAGACGGCGAATTCGACATGTTTGGGCAGGAAGATACCGACGGAAGTTGATTGCAGAAAATCGGCTGAAAGTGAACTGATCGACACAGACTTGCCGAGGTCGACAACAGCTTCGAAGTCCTGGCCTTCATACCCGAGCCATTCGCCGCTGGCGTGATCGGCACTGGATACGATACCGTCGGTAAGGCTTGCCGGGCCGGATGCGGCGTATTGTGAAGCAGGGCTGCCGGAAAGGTGCACCTTGCATCCGACCGCGGCATGCTCAATTTGCCTGGGAGTTAAAGTCTGCCAGACTTCATCAGGGATCATATGCTTGCGGTAATGGTCGAAGTGGCGGGCGATGCGGGTGTCGGCGCTCAGGTCCCAAAGAGAGGTCCCTTTCTGCCGAAGGGCAAGGACGCCGGCGATCCAGCCCTGCGTCCAGCCGGTTTCGGTCGCCCATGTTCCCCAGCCTGCATCGGCGTTGCTTGCCCAGTAGTCCCATCGGTTGTACTCGAACGCGCGGAACCACGCACCGTCAAACTCGGCCCTTGTGCGGCTGGAGGCCTGGATGCGGCAGAGAAAATCGGCAAGTTTGTCTTCAGCGTCTTTGTAGTACCGGTCGCCGGTGGCGGCGGCGGCTTCGTGCAGCGCCAAGAACGCGAAATTAGTCGTATAAAGCAGATCGCACACGGGATCGCCGTTCTTCTGAAGGAGCGTCGCCTCGTGCTTGCCATAGTCGTCGTTTGACCGGGGGGGCCCATAGCTTCCCTGACCCGCGGCGCCAAGCTCTTCGCGGATAGCGCCGCAAGAGTCCTGCTTCTCCAGCAGTTCATCGGCCATGAACCGCAACCATTGACGGTGCTCGGGCGTGTCGTCAACTCGAACGAGCCACGCCAATGGCAGGATCATGCGGGCGCGCTCCTGCTGGATGCCGTTTGTCCACCGCCACTGGTCCGGATAGGCCTTCATGGTCATACTTATTGCGATACGAGCCCGTTCAAGAAGCGGTTCGTATCCCGTCTTGTCGTAAAGCCACAGATACGTGGCCCAAAGCCAGCTCTCGTAATGCGGCCGGTAGTTGACACGGCTGCCGGCAAACAGAGGCTGCCAGCCTGAACCCTGGAGGTTGCCGTCGTGAAGGGCGTTGCCTCGAAAGCCGTTTCGGCCGGCGGTGCGAAAGTTGGCGAGGATGCCCCTGAGCAGCGCCTCGTCCCAGCGGTCGCTCTTCAACGCGCCCGCCGCACCCATCGTGCCAAGGAAAACGCGGGCGTTGTCGTCGCCGTAATAGATGGTCTCATGCAGAGTATCCCACCCGACCAGGCCGTAAGAGGGGCTCTCCGGGTTTGCGCGAGGACCCTGCTGAAGATTCGATGTGAGGTACACATAATCCAACAGGTTGCCGGCGATGCTGCTGCTGGACTTCTCG
>JAWLHD010000262.1:0-6175 GCA_041690555.1 Anaerohalosphaeraceae bacterium | reverse complement strand
CTGCTGATTCTGCCCGGGGGCAAGTCGCCTGAGACGGTGCGTCTGATTCCGGCGGCGCGGCAGATGACGCAGGAGATGATGAATTCCGGCAAGATCGTGGCGTCGATCTGCCACGGCGCCCAGATACTGATATCTGCCGATGTGCTCCAGGGGCGGCAGGCGACCTGCTGGGAGGGCATTCGCGACGACGTTATAGCCGCCGGCGGCAATTACCGCGACGAGCCCGTCGTGGTCGACGGCAACCTGATTACGAGCCGGCAGCCGGACGATCTGCCGATGTTCTGCCGTGAAATATTTCTGAACATTCATAGCGGCGTGATGCACGGGTGATGCTGCGCCGCTGGGCCTGTATGCTGACGGCGTCGTGATTATGCGGCAATATCCAATGATGCCGCCGGTCTCGGCGCCGTCAGCGAGTATTCGGCGGGAGCGTCTATGTATGCACTGTTGCTGATTCTGCTTTTCGGCTGTTCGTTCGGGCTGGTGCTTTTCGGATTGACACGGCAGAAGTGGTCTTACGCTATTGCGGGGATCTGCGTTGGCGGTTTGACCGCGGCGTTCTTCTGGTTTCTGAGTTTCTGGGGCGAGGCACTGTGGTTCGAATCGGTGGGCTATAGCGGTCGTTTCTGGAAGGTTTTTGCGGCCAAGGTCATACTGGCTGTAATCGGCTCGGCGTTCGGGGCGACGATCCTGGTGGTGCTGACGTGGTCGATTCCGCGGCAGCGATGGGCGCTGAAGGCATTCGCCGGCGCCGCGGCGGTGTATATCGGAGGACAGTGGGCGGTTGGCCAATGGGATCGGATTCTGCTTCTGCTGAACAGAGTTACCGTGGGCGTGACGGATCCGATACTTGGTCGCGACGTGGGTTTTTACCTGTTCGTTCTGCCGGTGTACAATTCAGTTAACGGTGTGCTTTTGACTCTGTCGGCACTGGCGCTGGTAGTCAGCATTCTGGCTGTTTTTGTAAGGCTTAACGGCGAAAGCGTGGAGTTGAGGCCTGCCGGCGACGGGTTGGGGTGCGGTTCAATATACATGAGCGCGGCAGCGCTGCTGTTTGTGCTTGCCTGGGGCAAGTACCTTGACCGGTTCAACCTTATGTATTCGTCCTGGGGCGCGGTGAGCGGGCCGGGCTGGACGGACGTGCATGTCCGCCTGCCGGTGTATTCGGTAATGGCGGTTATTCTGGCGGCCGGGGGATTGATCACCGCGACGCCATTTTTGAGGGGGCTGGCGGGCAGGCCGTTTGCGAAGAGGCACGCGGATTCGGCGTACTGGCCGGTGCTGTCAATAATTGTTGTCGTTGTAGTCGCCGGTGCGGCGTGGCTGTTGCTTCTGATAATCCTTCCGGGGGTGTTTCAGTGGCTGAAGGTTCAGCCCAACGAGATTACTCTGGAACGGCCCTATATCGAACACAATATTGCATTTACGCGCCGCGCTTTCGACCTGGCCAAGATAGAGGAAAGGCAGTTTCCGGTTGAACCTGAGTTCACGCGGCAGACCATGGAAGGCAACCGGAGCCTTCTGGAGAACATACGACTGTGGGACTGGCGTGCGCTTGACGCCATCTATGCTCAGTTCCAGGAGATTCGTCTTTATTATGAGTTTGCCGACGTGGACGTCGATCGATATACGTATCAGGATCAGTATCGCCAGGTGATGGTATCGGCGCGTGAGATGCAGATCAACAATCTGCCGCCTCAAAGCCAGACTTTCGTGAATCGACGTTTCAAGTATACCCACGGCAACGGGATTACCCTGACGACGGTCAGTGACTTCACGCAGGAGGGTCTTCCGGACCTGCTTATCAAGGACATCCCGCCGCAAAGCCGATATCCGGAGCTTGAAGTGGAGCAGCCTCGCATCTACTACGGCGAACTGACGGATACGCACGTGATCGCCAACAGCCATGAACCGGAGCTTGATTACCCGAGCGGCCAGGAGAACGTCTATACGCACTACGAAGGGCAGGGCGGCGTGCAGATATCGAGCCTGTGGCGGAAGTTCCTTTTCGGATGGAAATTCGACGGGACGCGGCTTTTGTTGTCGGGCTATCCGAGGGCGGAAAGCCGTATTATGTTTCATCGCAGAATAACCGATCGGGTCAAGAGGATCGCCCCGTTTCTGGAGTTTGACGACGATCCGTACATAGTCCTGGCGGAGGGCAGGCTGTACTGGATAATTGATGCGTATACCGTTTCCTCGGATTACCCGTACAGCGAGCCGGCGATGCGGCTGCTTCTGGCGGACAGGTATGACGGGACTCTGTTGAGCAACCTTGAGGACAGGGACGACATGGCGGGCATTAATTACATGCGCAACTCGGTGAAGGCCGTGGTGGACGCTTACAACGGAAGCGTCGAGTTTTATGTGTTCGAACCGGACGATCCGCTTATACGCGCCTGGACCGGTGTATTTCCCGGGATGTTCAGGGCGCGTGCCGAGATGCCGGAGGCGCTGCTTGCTCACGTGCGTTATCCGGCCGACATGCTGCTGATGCAGGGGCTGGTCTATGCCAAGTACCACATGACCGACCCTGTGGTGTTCTATAACCAGGAGGATTTGTGGGTGCGCGCTACGGAGAAGTACTACGGGCAGACACAGCCCGTACAGCCTTATTACATCATGTGGGAGGCACCCGGTTCGGACGCGGCGGAGTTCATTCTTATGCTGCCTTTTACGCCGAGGAACAGGCAGGTGCTGATCGGCTGGATAGCGGGTATGTGCGACGGCGAGAATTACGGGCGGCTTCTGGGTTATCAGTTCCCCAAGGACAAGCGGGTGCTGGGTACGCAGCAGGTGGAGACCAAGATCGATCAGGACGCAGTGCTTGCGCAGCAGCTTGCGCTGTGGGATCAGCGGGGGTCGCGCGTGATCCGCGGCAACGTTCTGGTCATACCGATCAACGACACGCTGCTGTACGTCGAGCCGATTTATCTGCAAGCGGAGACCGCGGCGTATCCTGAACTGCGGCTGGTGGCGGTGATGCACGGCGACCGGCTAAGTTATGCGGAGACCTTTGAGCAGGCTCTGGAGGGGCTTGTGGGCGAACGAAAACCCCGGATGCTGGCCGAGGATGCAACTGCGCAGCCGGTGAACCGGCTTATAAAGGAGGCGAACGAGGCATTCGAAAGCTACCTCAATGCGCTGGGGGCCAGGGCGTTCGACCGGGCTTCGGAGCATTTGAAGACACTGTCTGATGTGCTGGCCAGGCTGATGGGAACCGCCGAAGGCAAGGATGTGCAGGATTAACAAACAGGCTTAATTTTTGAAATGAGGTGAAGCATGTTTCTGGAGAAAATCAAGAGCGACGGAATAGCCCATATCTCCTATATGATCGGCGCTCGCGGCAGCGCGGCGGTTATCGATCCGAGGAGGGATATCGATGCATACCTGAAGATCGCCAGGGCCGAGTCGGCAAATATCACACATATATTCGAGACGCACAAGAACGAGGACTACGTCATTGGCTCGACGCTGCTTGCCGACAGAACGGGCGCTGAGATATACCACGGCCATGCGTTCGATTTTCAATACGGCAATGGAGTCAAGGAAGGCGATGCGTTTGAGATTGGTAATCTGGTGCTGCGGATCATTGAGACGCCGGGGCATACACTGGAGAGCGTTTCGATCGCATTGTTCGACTCGGAATTCGGCGACAGGGCGGTTGGCGTGTTCACGGGCGATACTCTGTTCATCGGGGACGTTGGCAGGACCGATTTCTACCCGGAGAGGGCCGAAGATGTTGCGGGGCTGCTGTATGACAGTATTTTCGAGAAGCTGCTGCCGCTCGGTGATCAAACGCTTCTTTTCCCTGCGCACGGTGCGGGGTCGGTATGCGGGTCGGGCATGGCGGCGCGTGAGTTCTCAACTCTGGGGTACGAGCGCATGTTCAACCCGGTGCTGCAGAAGTGCGACCGGGATGAGTTCGTTCGGTACAAGGTGAACGAGCATCATGATCAGCCGCCATACTTCAGGATGATGGAGAAGCTGAACAGGGAAGGACCTCCGCTTTACGATCTGCCGACGGCGCTGCCGGCAATGACGTGCGAGGAATTCGCCAGAGGGCAGGCGGGGGGGATGCAGGCGGTAGATACGCGGAGCCCGGAGGCGTTCGGGGGCGCATCCATTCTTGGCTGCATGTCCATTCCACTGACAATGCTGCCTGCCTTTGCAGGGTGGCTGCTCTCTTATGATTCGCCGATCGGGCTGATCATGGAATCGAGCGATGACCTCGATTCGGCGTTGAGGCATTTGTACAGACTGGGCTATGACAATGTCGCCGGCTATCTTGCGGGCGGGCTGCACAAATGGGAGACCGAGGGCAGGCCTTACCAGAGCATTCCCGCGATCCATGCGACGGAGTTGAGGTGCAGGATCGAGAGCCATGAGCAATTCACGCTGCTGGACGTTCGTTCGGAACAGGAGTTCAATGGGGGGCATCTGCCCAATGCGGTTAATGTCTACGTCGGTGAACTGCCGACGAAGATCGGCCAGGTCCCAACCGAGGAACCGGTCGTTACCTTCTGCGACAGCGGCCGAAGGGCGGCCATCGCGGCTTCAATTCTCAAAGGGCATGGATTCGAGAACGTTCAGAATTGCCTTGGCTCGATGCAGGCCTGCCTTGAGGTGGGCTGCGAGGTGGTAAGCCAAACGAAGGAAGGGGTTGCATCATGAAATTGCATGTGGTCCGCCTGATTGTTGTGGTGCTGGTCTTCGTGGGATTCGCCATGGCTGATTATGCCACTGCGCCGAACGCCGCCGGTGCCGTCGAAACGTATGATGAGAATGGTCAGGGACATTTTTTGACAGCGCGAAGATGGTCGCCGTATGTCGTAGGATTTGGGATCGGCGTGCTGGCATGGTTGAGCTTCTTGATCTCCAATAAGACGATCGGCGTCTCCGGCGCGTACGCCAAATCGGCGGGCATGCTCGAAGGCATGGTCCGGCCGAAGAGCCGTGAAAAGGCCTACTACAAAAGGTTCACGCCGAAAATCGACTGGGAATGGATGCTGGTGGCAGGGCTGATTGTGGGTGCGTTTGTGTCGGCGACTACGAGCGGGGATTTCAGGGTGGAATGGATTCCTCCCACGTGGCAGGCAGCGGCGGGTGGTAATGCGTTTGCAAGGTGGCTGACGGCGCTGATTGGCGGGATGATACTGGCCATAGGCGCCCGGATGGCGGGAGGATGCACCAGCGGGCACGGCATAAGCGGCACGCTGCAACTGGTTTTGATCAGTTGGATTGCGACGCTTTGTTTTTTTGTTGCAGGGATCGTCACGGCGTTTATCATTTACAGGGTCATTCTTTGATTGCGGCATGAGGTGCGAGATGTTCAGTCGTTTGCATTCAAAACGGAGAGTGCAGCTCTTTATCGGGTTTGCAATTGGGTTTGGTTTCGGGTTTCTCCTGCAAAAAGGATGGGTGACGAGATACGACATCATTATGGCGCAGCTTCTGCTTACGGATTTTACAGTCCTGAAGGTCATGCTGACGGCGCTTTTGACGGGTATGATCGGCATACACGTCATGCGACACTTCAAGCTGGTGGAACTTCATCCAAAGGAGGGTTCGCTGGGCGGCACGATTGCCGGCGGGCTCATTTTCGGCGTGGGCTTCGGCATATTGGGCTATTGTCCGGGGACCGTCAGCGGAGCGGCGGCACAGGGATCGATGGATGCACTTGCCGGAGGGCTGCCGGGAATACTGATCGGTTCTTGGATATTTTCGGAGCTGTATCCGAAGCTCGAAGGGACATTGCTGAAGAAAGGAACACTGGCGAAGCCGAGAATACCCGATCTGGTCGGCGCCAGGGACTGGGTCGTGGTATCGACCATAGCCGTACTGATCCTGGTGTTCTTCGGGGTCATTGAAGCCATGAAACTGTGAGCCCTTTAATGTTTGTGAAACGGCAATAATATGATGAAGGTTGGTGTTGCAATAATCGGAGCTGGAAGCGCGGGGTTGTCGGCATTGCGGCAGGTGCAGCGGCATACCGAGGATTACGTGATAATCGATCCGGGTCCCCTTGGCACCAGGTGCGCCAGGCTGGGGTGTATGCCGTCGAAGGTGCTGATCAGCGCGGCCAAGGACTTCCACCGGCGGCATGTGTTGGAACGGGAGGGCATAAGAGGGGCCGAACGATTGGCTGCCGACATACCTGCTGTCATGCGGCACG
>JAWLHD010000261.1:0-6190 GCA_041690555.1 Anaerohalosphaeraceae bacterium | reverse complement strand
ACCATCCGCAACCGTATACGCCAGTATCTGGGGGATTCCCGCTGGAGAGAGGGCGACAACGGCTGTCCCGGCGGTCGTGAGGTAGGGCGTCTGGTGGTCGATTCATACTATGCGCGAAACAGGGCCGCTCAGAAGTACAAAGCCTGTGCTGCTTATGCGGATTTCCGCGAGCTGCTGGAAAACGAAAAAGACGTTGACGCTGTCAAGGTTATGACCCCAGATCATCTTCACGCCTGCGTGGCGGTGGCGGCCATGAAAAAAGGCAAGAACGTCCTGATGCACAAACCAATCGCCAACCGGCTTCATGAGGGTCGGCGGGTGCTGCAAACGACCCGCGAAACCGGTCGCGCCACGCATCTATTAGCCTATGGCAGCGGAGCAGGAAACGGTCGTATATGCGAGGCAGTGAAGCAGGGGGTCATCGGCAACCTGCGAGAGGTTCACAACTGGACGAACAGGCCGGTTTGGCCGCAGTCCACGCAGATTCCGAAGGAACGTCCGCCCATTCCGAAAGGCTTCAACTGGGACCTCTGGCTGGGGCCGGCCACGGACAGGCCTTATCACCCTAATTACACGCATACGGTCTTTCGCGGCTGGTACGATTTCGGCGGCGGATCGATGGCTGACATGGGCATTTACAGTCTTTGGCCGGTTTTTAGTGCGCTGGATCTGTCTGCTCCTGTCAGCGCAGAGTCCTGGGCCAGCCATACATGCACAATCTCGGATAACGTCAGCCGTCCGGTTCACAATGATTTCGCATATCCGACGGCGTGCATGATTCGTTTGAGGTTCGCTCGGCGTGCGGGCGGCATGGATTTGTTCTGGTATGACGGCGGGATGAAGCCGCGGCTGCCGGAAGAAGTCGAGTCGCAGGATGTGCGGATGTCGGCGGAGGGCATCCTGTTCGTCGGGGACGCGGGGTCGATCATGGCGGGTTTTCACGGCCAGAACCCGCGTGTCTTTTCGAAAGGGCAGAGCAGGCCGCTTGATCTTGAGGGACTGCCGTCCGTGGACGGGCGCCGCGGCGCATGGGTTGAGGCGTTTATGGGTGGGGCGGAATCCGGGGGCAGTTTCTTGAACGCAGGTGCGATCACGGATGCGGTCAATCTGGGCACAGTGGCGCTTCGTTCGGGTGAAAAGGTGGTTTTCGACAGCGAGAACATGAGGATAAGCAATGCCGCCGGCGCCAACAAGTATCTGTATCGCGAGTACCGGAAGGGGTGGGAGATGTAGGTTCTCTGCGCAGACCCGTGCCTGGCTGTTTGGTTGATAAGACACTTGTGTACAAGGCGGATACGGCGCAGGAGTGAATTAAAGAAAAAGTCCCGGCCTTTGAGCAGCCGGGACTTGCAAGGGTTCGGTTCTGTTGCCGCTTCGTGCAGGTTATTTGTTGACGGCCATGGCGTCGAGATTGGGCCCGGGACCTATGGCCACCACCCTGACGAAGTTGGGGCCTTTTTTCATTTCGACTTTGACGTCGACCGTTTTCCAGTTGGTCCATGCGCCGGTGCTTGCGAAGGGTATCTTGGCGACGGAGCGATTGTTTACGAGAAGCTCGCAAGGGCGGTTGTTTGCAGCGGCATACTGGAAGGTGAGCGTGTAGACCCCGTTGTCGTCGGCGAGTACGTTGTCCCATTCGATATAGCTGCCCGCCTCCCCAAAGTCGGCGAAGCCTGTGCCCTGAAAGCCGGCGTGATTTGTGGCGGTGGTGCATCCGGACATTCTTGCCGCCTCGGCTTCATAGACGTCGCCGCGGAGTTTTGAGGCGACAGGGGCGGCCTTGGCCTGTTCGCGATGCGGATAGTATATTTCGCCGCCGGCGCCAAGGTCCTTTATGCGGAGATTGCGAAACTGATAAAGCAGCCCCTTCTCACCGTGGTGCTGAATGCCGATATGGCCCTGGAGATCCATTTCGTCGTGGATGTCGGTAGTCAAAACATCGTTGACATATATCCGGATGTGCGAGCCGATACAGGTGATTCGGTATTTGTTCCACTGGCCCTGCTTGAAGCATTCACCGGCCCGGGCGCGAAAGGCCGCGATGGATTCCTCCGCGGCCTGGGGCGAAAGCGCCTTGTCGCGATTGGGGGAGGCGAACCACATGCGGCGGCCTTCATCATATAGTCCGCCGGACCATTTGCGGTCGGCGGTGTCGACCTCGGCCTGATAGCCCCACACCCTGTTCTTCGCATGCTGGCAGCGGAACATGAAACCCGAGTTTCCCTGGCCGACGGGCATCTTGATCTCGCCTTCGAAAACGAAGTTGGAATATTGCTCCCTGGTGAGGAGGAACCATTTGCCCTTTTCGGAGCCGAGCGTAACGACGCCGTCGACGTATTCCGCCTGGCCGAAATCGTAGGGGTTCAGCCAGTTGCTCAGGTCCTTGTCCTTGAAGAGCTCTTCCCAGGGCACATTGTCCGGGTTCTTGATGCTGGCCTTCTTGGATTTCATCGGCTGGAGGTTGTTGTAGACCTGCCACCCTTGACGGACGGCAGGGCCCCTGAGCATTTTGTCGGCTTCAGGGTGATTGGTAATTTTCATGGCCTCGGCATCGTATTTCAGGGTGCCGCCGAAGCGCTGGCCTATACAGCCCAGACACAAAAGCTCGGTCAATTGTGCAGAAACCTCGAACGGAGAGTTGACCGGCTCGATGTCCTGGCAGGCATTGAGGAAGTTCTTGTAATGATTGGAAAGATTCGAAGGCGGCTTGGGGAGCTTGCCGGTCCGCTGAAGTTCCATTGCCTTTTCATCAATGATGATATTGTAAGCGGCGCCGTGGCTGCCGCCCTTGATCGTATAGTCTTCGCCGTAGATGATGGATCCGACATTGCCCATACCGCCCGTGTAGCCCTTCGGGGCCGGGGGCGTGTTGCCCTGGCCGTCAAACCATCTCAACTCCAGAGGCGGCATCCCTTTGCGGGCCTTGAATTTGAAGGTAATGATCGAACCCTGGGGGTAGTACAGATCGCTGGGGCCGATCAGTTCCGTACTGATTTCATAGGGCTGACCGAGTTCGAGATAGCGGTGCATTGCGTCAAGCACGTGAGCTCCCCAGTCACCCATTGCGCCGCAGCCGAAATCGTACCAGCATCGCCAGTTGCCATCGACGAGCTTGTCGCTGTACGGGCGGAAAGGCCGCCCACACAGCCATTGATCCCAGTCATAGCCGACGGGTGGTATGTCCTGCGGGTATTCGGTGAATGTCCAGCCGTGCCAGCGGCGGCTGCTGGTCATCCACGCGTCGATCTTTCTGACGTTCTTGATAAGGCCTTCTTTAACCCACTTGGCGAACTGAAAGGTGCCTGAGCCGGAGTGGCCCTGGTTGCCCATCTGGGTGACGACGCCGCAGGCTTTGGCGGCTTTGGCGAGCAGGCGGGATTCGTAGACGTTCTGGGCCATGGGTTTCTCGACGTAGACATGCTTTCCGAGCAGCATCGCGTGCATTACCATCGGAAAATGTGCGTGGTCCGGCGTGGAGATGATGACGGCGTCGATTTCGGCGTGCATCTCTTCCAACATCTGGCGATAGTCCCTGTAGCAGGGCACACCGTCAAAACCCTGCATGGAGGCGTCGTGGGAGGTAAACGCAACGTCGGCGAAGGCCTTGAACTCGATCTGGTCTTTTGAATACTGCTTAAAGGTTTCGAGGACCTGGGCTCCGCGGTTGAAGACGCCGATCTGGGCGGCTCTGATCCTCTGTCCTTTCGGGATGAGGCGGGGCTTGAAAATGGGACCAACCGGGCGTTCGGCAAATAGTCCGCCGGCGGTAAACATCAAAGCCGGGGGAGTGTAGAGGATGGTTTTGAGGACGCTTCGACGCGATACGGTGTTTGAGACGTGGGCCTTTTTGCTCACTAAGAACCTCCTGGGAACTCGTAAACACAGAAAAATCGTAACAGGACACGGCGCCCCGCTAATATATGCCTGTATTATACCTTGTCGGCGTCGCAAAATCAAGCGGCAGCGAATAGGCAGCGAACCAGCCGCGTGCAGGAGCCGATGGGCACGCAGCAAGACCAATACGGATGTCTGGATCCAAGGTAAACGCGCATGGGTAATGGTTTGGCAATTCAAATACCGGGGTTGCCTGCCACCGGTGAATCGGGTAGTATGTCCGCGGTTGGTTATTCAGTGGGGGAGATATGGATGTTTCCAGAGAGAGGTTCCTGGCATGGAGAGCGAGTGTTGTCAGACGGGGGGCGACGAGGTTTGTGCAGAGCAAATTGCAGCTTCACCTGCGGCTCTGGTCCACTGGTGGCCTTTGGTCCTGGGGCCGATGACGATGGCGTGGGTCTACGTTGCCAATGCCGCCGGGATAGGCGGGCTTGTATCGCGCGGGGCCAATGAAGATATCGCGCTGCTGCTGGTTGGCGTATCGCTTGTGGGGTTCGGCATTCAGGCGATGGTGTACCGCAGCGAATTCCAGCTTTTCATGACGGTTCTCTGCGTGGCTTTCTTCTGCCGTGAGTGGCACTTCCCCGGAACGAGCAAGGGCATCTACGTGGCGCTTGCCCTTCTGGCTTTCTGGGCGGTGAAGCGCAAAGCTCCATTGGAGGCGATCATTGGCCAGGGACATACCAACGTATGGCTCTGGTCTACGTTCGGGACATACGTGCTGTCGCAGCTTATCGCCCGCCGGGTGTTTCGGTACGTGCATCTGCCGCGGGAAGCGGAACTGCATGTTCCTCTGGAGGAGAGCGTCGAAACAATGGCACATATCATGATGATTGTAACGTGTATCATTGCGTGGAGGGCAATTGCGGCGGCGCGCCGCCAGCGGGTATGACGTCGAAAGGAGCAAAGGCTATGAGTATTGTATTGAGATGCGGATTGGCGAGCGGCCTGGTTGTTGCGCTTGCGGCTTTGCAGGGGGGATGTGTGCCGAAGAAGGGACCACAGGCCGGCTTCCTTCAGCAGGTGGAATCGGGGACCGGCCTGCCGCAGGACGTGATCAGGACGTCGACAGGGGATCTGGCGATTACATTTGTCGGGCATGGGACACTGATGTTCGGCTGGGGCGATAAGGTGATCCACGTCGACCCATGGACGCAATTGGCCGATTATTCGCTGCTGCCAAAGGCCGACCTGATTCTTATCACACATGAACACCGCGACCACCTCGATCCAAAAGCCGTGTCGACTATACGCAAGGACGATACGCAGATTATTCTTACGCAGGCCTGTGTCGAGCAGATTCCGGACGGCATTGTAATGGCGAACGGCGACATGCGGCGGGTGCTGGGCCTGACTATCGAGGCCGTGCCCGCGTACAACATCGTGCACAAGCGAAACACCGGGCAGCCGTATCATCCCAGGGGAAGCGGCAACGGATATGTGATCACGTTCGGCAAGACCCGCGTGTACGTGGCGGGCGACACGGAGAATACTCCGGAGATGAAGGGCCTTCGGGACATTGACATCGCTTTTTTGCCGATGAACCTGCCGTATACGATGACGCCCGAGATGGTCGCCGACGCTGCAAAGGCATTCAAGCCGAGGGTTCTGTATCCTTATCATTACGGCGAAGCGGACACAAGCGAGCTTGTCGAACTGCTTAAGGATTATGATATCGAGGTCCGCATCCGCCCCATGAAATGACGGCTGTTGCTTCAGGGGTGCGGTTGCACGAGGTATCGGCCGGCGGTATAATGTCGGAAACGGTACTTATGCTTGCCCGGACGGGCGGAAAGGAGCTGGAGATGTCCATTACCACACGTCGGAGATTCCTGAAGAACGCGGCCGTAATTACGGCATCGACCTGCGCGATCGGCGCCGGCCCGCGGCGGATATTAGGGGCCAACGAACGCGTATGCGTCGGTGTCGCTGGAATCCGCGGGCAGGGGGGCAGCCATATCAACAACCTGCAGAAGCGGGACAACGTCGAAGTGACGTATCTGATCGACCCTGATTCGGCGCTGTTCGACTCTCGCAGCAAGACGGTTCAGAATCTGGGCGGGCGGGCGCCGACGTGTGTGCAGGACATCCGCAAGGCGCTGGAGGACAAGGCGCTGGATGCGGTTTCAATCGCCTCGTGCAATCACTGGCATTGCCTTCTGACGATATGGTCATGTCAGGCGGGCAAGGACGTTTACGTGGAGAAGCCGCTGAGCCATACGGTTCATGAAGGCAGGATCGCAGTTGAGATTGCCCATAAGTACAAACGCGTCGTTCAATACGGCACGGGCGCCGG
>JAWLHD010000260.1:0-6246 GCA_041690555.1 Anaerohalosphaeraceae bacterium | reverse complement strand
CACGGCACGGCCTTCTTCTGGACCTCGTCAAAAACCGGCTGTGCCGCGCGAGCGACTTCTTCGGACACCACCACCAGGGCATAATGCCGGCTGAGAATGGTTCGTGCGGCGGCGTCCACCTTATCGGGGGCCGGCTCGATTGCATAGGTGTCGAGTCCCAGCGCGGCAAACGGCATTACAAAATCACCGCTGCCCAGTACCGCCACTTTGCCTTCCATATCAACGTTCCTGTAAGAAGACGGAATCGCATCCGTCAGCGTTGGCTTCTACTCTGTTACATCCAATGTCCGAGCCGATCCAGCATCAGCCTTGGGTTTAGATTATTCTTCTTGCCGACGAGCATCATGCGCACATTGCGTATCTCAGCTTCTTTGATGAGCAGATACGCTATGACAGGTTGCCGGCCGGCCGTGACCTGGCGGCTTGTTTTCAAGAACTCGATGAGGTGATCTTCACATCTCTGCTCCAGCCGCAGAAAGGACTGTTCGGTTCGGAGATAGCCGATTGACTCTTCGAGGAGTTCGGCATAAGGGGTAAACTGAAACACCGCGGCGATCGCTTCAAGGGCTGTTTCGAGGCCGTGGGCGAACTTGGCGGGCTCAACAAAACCATCTGGCAGGAAATGCATGCGATCATCGCGATCTGCCATTTTGAGCCGCAGCATGGTTCGCAGATTATGCAGGTCGATTTGCAGCCTTGCCAGGGAGAGCGAGAAGACGCAATTAAGCTCGCATGCGCGTCGCACGCGCCAGGCAGCCTCGACGCGATCTATGGCGTGATCGATCTGGCGAATGTCCTTTTTTTCGTAATAGCCCAGTACAGCGGCCTCGACGGCGTCCTGCAGATAACCCGGCATACGGGTGTAATCTTCCTGCTCGAACATCTCCTTAAACTGCTCGGCCGGGACGCATCCTTGGTTGCTGTAGCCGAGTCCCATCGGCCGCTCGGTGACCAGTCGCCGCACGGCCAGTCGCATATTGGCGAAATCTTCGCGCGATCGCATTATCATGACGATTTCCTTGTCCGGCATGAGATCTGCGAAAAGCGCCCTTGCGGCAGAACGGCGATCCAACAGCATTGCCTCGATGGCCTGCAAGTCGGCGGCGGTGTCAATCGCATATTCAGTACCGCCAAGCAGATCGGCGGCGGCGGGGAACGATTCAGCATTGGCCATATCGACAAATATGCCGCGTTGGAGCATCAGCGTCTGGAGTACGCGGACCTGGGCGGCGGCGTATGCATATTGCCAGTCTTCTTCGCCGACAGGCGGATACTGATAGAAGTCAATGCCGGTCAAGTCATTTTCAAGCAGCGTCACTTCGTCAATCCTGTTCCTTTTGGTTGGCTTGCTGTGCGAAAAGCTTCTCCGCCAATTCGGTTTCCATCTGCTCGCGCAGGCTTTCGATGAGGACGTCTGCGCCGGCGTTTATCCGAACCTTGCCACGGGCGAGTATGAATCCGCCCTTTATATCCTCGCGTTTGGCGCTGAGCCTGAGGTTGCCCCGGAAGCCGGCTCCGAGTTGTCTGTTAAGCTGCTTGATAAAGGCGTCGTCGATTCGCCGCTCGTCTTTTCCGACGATGACTTCTTCGTCTCCGGTTTCGACGGCGCTTTGCATGAGTCTTGTCATAAGTGCCTTGTACTGATCGTCGGGCAGCCGTACAATCTGTTCCTGGGCTTTGTCAAATATTTCATCGAGAAGTTGCACTTTTGTTGCCAGCATCGCTCGAGCATTGTCCATGCGTGCAGCGGCGAGCATCTGGGCGCGTCGATCAGCGGCAGCCTCAGCGGCGAGCCGGTCGGTCTCTGCACGATGGGCGGACAATTGCTCCTGGAGCTGCCGCTGCTGCTGATCCCGCTTTTCTGCGGCTTCCTTAAGAATCGCGGCTGCCTGTTCGCCGGCCTCTGAAAGAATCCTATTGACCACCTGTTCGGCATTCATAGCTATCCTGTCCGCTGAAAGAGATTTACGGTTGGTTGCTGCACTTATCAGTTTAGACGTTGACGCCGATGAAGATCAGGAGGAAGGAAACGAGGAAGCCGAGAATCGCATAGAACTCGACAAGAGCGGCGTAGACAACGCCGGCCTTGACGCCCATTTCGGGGCGTTTTGCAGCCATCTGAATGCCGCCGGCACAAGTCTTGCCCTGATGTACGCCGCTGAACAAGCCGGCTATCCCGACTGGCAGCGAGGCTCCAAATATCATGATGCCCTGCCCAAGGGATACATCGGCCAAATCACCGCCGAAGAGATTGATCTTGATCATGATGAAAAGCGAGATGACCAGACCGTAAATGCCTTGCGTGCTGGGCAGCACAACCAGCAGCGTCATGAGGCCGTACTGCTCCGGCTTTTCGCTGAGAATGCCCGTCGCGCTTCGTCCGGCGATTCCCAGACCGATCGAAGAACCAATGCCTGCCAGGAATGTCGCAAAAGCCGCCCCGGCGAACGCAAGTGCCAATCCGTAATCCATTGTCTTTGCCTTTCCTACGAAAAAAACCGTCTCTACTCTTGTTCTGTGTAACCGCCTTAGCGTTATATTGTTGCAAGCTCTATTTGTTTGCGTTTTCCGCCTCTAATACGAGCACGTGTTGGTAATCGTTACGAAGGGGCTTGAACTCTCTGCCGCCACCAGCGAAAAACTTGGGGAAGAATTCGACGAATTGCAGTCGCAGGCTGTGAACGAATGCTCCAAGCAGCGACAGTGCTATATTGACTGCATGCCCGCCGACAAACAGCAGCAATCCGAGCAGGAATCCTATATAGGGGACTTCCATCACCAATTTGGTGAGGATGTTAACGGCCATTCCAAGTCCGGCGGTAACCATACCCAAGGCCATAATTCGTACATAACTGAGCATGTCGCCGAGATAGAATACGGTGCTGAACACTGCGAAGACTCCGCCTCCGATGCGTCCGGCGAGTCCGCTGTTGCGTTCTGTGAACCAGAAGATCAGTATCACCTGAACCAGGGCGATAAGCCCGACCGCAGGTGCCAGGCCGGCCGGCAGGATGCCCCTCTTGGCAAGGGCAAACAGCACCAGGCAATTGAGCAGGATCAGCCAAGTTAGCTTTTCAAATACAGCGGCGGCGTAGTTGCGGTGCCTGAGCAGATTTACAAATGCAATGCCCAGGCCAAAGAGCACCTGAGTATAGCCCAGCGCCAGCGCGATGCCGATGAATACCAGCGGCTTTTCCATTGGGTCAAAGAGCATCATTTTCTGTCGCAGCGCGTGCAGCGCGGCGCCAATCGAGCCTTCGGTTTGGGGCAGGAGTGTTGGAATGGTGTCGGCAAACCAGCCGCCGGTAATCGCTCCGGCGATGATGGTAATGACCGAACAGACCATCAGCATCCAAATGGCTTTTTTGTCACCCTGCAGTTTCTTCAGCACCCAGGCCAGCAAGGCGACAAGGACCAGTCCGTATCCGGCATCGGTCAGACAGAGCCCGAAGAAGATTGCGAAGAATGGCGCCAGGAAGGCGGTGGGATCTACGTCGGTGGTGGAAGGAATGCCGTAGAGTCGCGTGATGGTCTCGAACGGGCGGAATGCCGGACTGTTATCGATCTCGACGGGGCATTCTTCATCTTCGCCGGGCTGCACAGCCGACACGGAACTGGCCTCAAATCCGGAGACGATCTTCTGGAGGGCCCGGTAGTCTTTGGCCTTGATCCACCCTTCCAGAAACATCGCATGTTCGCTTGCCGGAGCCGCATCTCGGGCCCGGACGCGGGCGACAAGATTCCTGTAGTGGTCATGCAGTATGTGCAGGGCAACCTGTTTTTCGGCCAGTTTTGCAGCGGTGCGTTTTTCCTTCTCCAAGTCGGCCTTATGAGCTGCCAAATCGGCCTGCAGCCGGGCGGTGATCTCAGCGGGAGTTCCCTTGTGGGAGTCGAAAACCACCGCCTCAAAATCGGCTTGCCGGAGGGCCTTCTGCACTTCGGCGGAGGCGTCTCTGAGGCACACAACCAGCCATGCCTCGGCGCGATGCGCAGGGCCGACCCTTTCGACGGCCGCCTGCAATTCATCCATGCGAGCGAGTGCGTCAGGTATATTCTGCTCCGGCAAGAGGCCGGCAAAACATACAAAGGTTTTCATTCCGCCGAGTTCATGCACCGGCATGCGTAACGGCAGCCAAGGTGCAAGCTTGTGAATCTCGCCCGCCAAACCGTCAATGTGCTGGCTAAGATCTTCTATAATCTTGCGGCTGTGTTCAACTTTGTCCAATAGCTCGAGGGCTTCTTTGTCTTTGACTACACGGCTGTACTCACCGGCGCTTACCTCCATACGCGGCGCCAAGAGACTTGCAGAGGTTTTGCCTGCAAACGGCTTCAGAAACGCAATTGCCCCTGCGAGGCGTTCGACGATTTCCTCGAGATCTCGCGGGCGTTTGAATTCACTTTGAAGCTCCGGCCACTCCTTTGTGACCATAGCCCGCTCCGCGTCCAGGACCTGCACAGTACCGGCCTGCTGCATCGCGTCCAGCAGCGCCTCGGACTCACTGCGGTGCGTAACGATAATCACTTTCTGCATGGGGGCTATAGCCATTTACATGTCCCAAACTGACTTGGTGTGTGATTCATCCGTTTTTCAAGTCGCGACACCAGACCTGGCTGAAGCAAGCGAATTCCCGAGTCTCAGAGACTTTCGAGGCGTGCAATGATCTCAGAGACGCAGATATCGGTCTTGTTTCTGGTCGCCGTCTTGAGCTCCTCAATCCGGTTCTGACCCTTCCGGGCCATTTCCTGTATCTCATCCCGGGCCTGCTCTTGTGCCTGATCGATGGCTTGCCTTACAGCGGCATCCCGATCTCGCTGAGCCTTAAGGAGTTGCTCGTCTTGTTCCCGACGTGCCTGTTCAAGCATGGCGGCGGCCTCCTTGCGGGCCTTTTCGACGATATTCCTGGCCTGTGCCTCCGCCTCTTTGAGCTGTTTGATCAGTTCCATATATGGTCCTGCATTGCGGATTAACAACGCACCCCGGTATTTGTCCGGGGTGTTTCCCTTACAACTGCGCTGTGCGTCCCTGCCAGCCGAATGTGCGAACCAAAAATGATAACGATTTTCTCAAGCTTATCCAGCAAAATCCAAAAAAAACCGTTTGCAGCCCCCTTGCGATCGGTGTCACCTATTAATCGCCTTGCCGATGAGTTGTCTTAACTCCATGGCGGCAATAATGAGTTCGGCGGCCTGAGCGGTGTTGAATGATGAGTTATCGATAGTCAAGTTGAATGCGGGTTCGCGGGGGTTCCTTTCCTCGTAAACTTTGCGGAGGTATTTTCGCTTTCTCTCGACCTCTTCGAGACGTGCAGTTGCGGCATCTTTTCTGAGTTTTTCGCGGATGCTTATACGTGCGATTCGCCACTCGCGGGGGGCGACGATTCGGACGCTGAGGCCGTTCTTAAGGTCGGCAGTTGCGGCGGTTGCACCCTGTCCGATAATCAAGGCACGTCCTTCGATTGCCACGGTTCGGACCATAAGGGCTATCTTGTTGCGGATTTCATACCCGTCGGGTATGCCCGTCCGCCGCATCCCCCGGAAGAAATCGCGCAGCATACTGGGCTTGCTGAGTCGTTCCTGCTCGACAATCTCCACAGTTAGGCCGGTATCTTTGGCAAGCTGTTCCAAGATTTCCTTTTTGTAAAGCTGCCAAGGGGCTTCGTCCTCCCTTTCATTCAGTTGCTCAAGGAGCAGGTCTCCCAGTTCGTAGCCGTCGCATCCGTACTGGCGGGAAATAGTAACATAGGGGCCGGGTTCCCCCTTTTTGCTGAATTGTCCCACATTTTCCCGGAGATAGGATGAGATCGTTGGTTTTGCCATCGGTCTTCCTTTCGCAATAAGCGCTCCATCAGCCCTCGGTGAGGCAAATTTACCAATCAAACGAGAGAAGTCAACTGTTTTATGGGCGCAGAACAGTGTTTCGGCGAGGAATCCGCTTTTCCCGCTTTGTAGTATGCTTTATCGGCTAAACGCACGTACTTTCAGGCAAATTGGTGGGTTTCTGAGCCGCAATCCAACCGGCACCCACATTTTCGTCGTTGAAAACGAGCTTCTCCTGAATGAAGCCTGCCTCGCGAACGAGGTTGACCATCTCTTTGGTGGAGTAAGCCCCGACCATGACATTAAAAAGTGCTGGGGTTAAGGGGCCGGTTTTGTCATCATTGAGCAGGAATTGACTCGTCAGCAGGCTCTCGACCTCGGAGAGCAGGTGGCACAGCGGATCATGGAGACGTATCGCCAGCTCGCACC
>JAWLHD010000259.1:0-6246 GCA_041690555.1 Anaerohalosphaeraceae bacterium | reverse complement strand
AGGGTGTACGATGAAAAGAAGAGAGTGGTGTTTAGTCGGGGCTGTTCTGGCGATTATGTTGACGGCGGGTGTGGGTTGGGGGCAGTTAACCCCTGTATTTCGGTACTCATTTCCAGCTTCTTACAACAACACGTCCACTGAACTTATTGACCTTAGTCCTGCCGGCAACCACGGCAAGATCGACGACCGGGCTGTTTTGGGCGGCTATTTGCCGGGGCAGGTTCCGCCGGGATTCGTTGGCGGCTCGCTGACCGGTGCTTCGGGAGGACATGGTGCAACGAATGCGGCAAGTCTGCTGACCAATTCGCTTATCGCCGCAGCGGGCGGTTTCACCATGGACGTGTGGTTCTCGTGGGAAGGCACCTATACCAATACAAGAAAACTGATCGACTATGCCGGCACCGAGAATCTGCAAACCAACGGCAGCCGGATACTCTTCGTGTTCAACGCAAACATCGCGGACCATTCTCTGGCCTACCCGATTACAGCACAGAAGTGGTATCACTGCGTAGCCGAGTTCGACACGCGAGGAAACAGTGTTGTCGAAGGCCAGCTAACCGGTATGGCGAGGTTGTGGATTGACGATCTGTCGGGAGAGGGCTTACAGTTGGTCGCTTCGCGCGAGATGACCAAGAGCGCCTACGGCGACGGATTCAACCGTCTCATCGGCATCAATCGGTGGGCCGGTGGGGGCGGCGACTGGAACCAAGGCAGGATTTTCAACCCAGCGTTGTATCTTGGGGTTACGGATTCGGCTGCTTGGGATCCCCGCCCGATGGACCATCAGGCGGTAGTTACAGGCAATACGTTGAGCTGGCAGGTTCGGGATATGTACGAGGTCAGCGGTTTCGACATCTACTTCGATCCGAACGAACCGAAGGTCTCCGCCCGCGACGTCTCGGTGCGTGTGGAACAGAACTGGGGCGAGGCCACTTATACGATAGGCTCAGACCTTCTGCCGGATACACTGTATTACTGGCGTGTGGATACGCGCGAGCCCAACGCCCTGGGATCCGACATCATACATCAAGGTGAAGTCTGGACTTTCAGAACGGCGCCGAATACGCCTTATGTCACGCTTCAGCCGATGAACCAGACGGTTCCCGCGGGCGGGCAGGCTGTCTTGACAGTCGAGGGCGAGAACCAGACGGCGTTCACGTGGTACCTGTCGCAGGATGCTGCAAACGACACCCCCGCCGACGACATAATGGTGGGCACGGGTTCGGGCACACTGCTGGTGGAGGACGTTTCGCCTGAGAAGGAAGGCTATTACTACTGCATCCTGAGCAATGACGCGGGATGGGAGGCCTCACGTATAGCGCTTGTGGCGATTCAGAAGCTTGTTGCCCAGTGGCAGTTCGAAGGCGATCTGATGGATTCCGTCGGCGACTTTGACGGCATCAAGTTTGGCGAGCCGAATTACGTCGACGGCAGCATCGCGGGCGGTATGGCCGTACTGCTTGACGGGCTCAGCGCAGTGGAAGTGCCCTACACGGCCAAGCTGAACACCGAAAGCTTCACCGTTACCGCGTGGGTCAAGCCTACCGAGACCGGCGCGTATCAGGCGGTGGTGAGTTCTCGGGATGACGGACCGGCCAAGGGATACATACTGTACATTAACCCCAACAACCAGTGGAGTTTCTGGACGAGCAGCAGCGGCTGGAACAATACGACCGGTCCGCAGGCGGCCTTCGATGATTGGAGCCACGTGGCGATATCGTTCGACGCCGAGGCGGTGGACATCGGTGGGGTAGCTACCGGTACAAGAACCCTTTACGTCAACGGCGTACGCGTTGCATCCGGACAAGCCACAATGCTGCCCAATCCGCGACGGAGTCTTCTCATCGGTGCAGGTGAGAACGAGACCGTCACTCACAATTTCTTCCTTGTGGGTCAGATTGATGATGTCCGGTACTACAACTACCCACTGGATCCGTTTGACATTGCGGGCATGTACACTGCAATCGTCAGCGATGAGCCGATCTGCGTTGTGAACCCGACTTACGACATATCTGGTCCGGACGGCACGCCGGATTGCAGAGTCGATCTGTACGATCTGGCGGCGCTGGCGGCCGGGTGGCTCGAGTGCAACAGGCTGCCGGTTGAGTTCTGCTTCTAATGGTGATTGTTCTGTAACGATAATGACTGCTCCTGCGGCGTGGGGGCAGTCATTTTTTTTGGACAGTAAATGGCTGATGTCAAAAAGGAGGAGCCATGCTTCATGCGCACGGTTGTATTGCGTCTGCAACAATAATGGCAGTTTTTGCATCGCTTGCCGCTCATGTTCCGGCGGCGCTTGACAGCTTTGCACCGGGCGCTGACGAGCGGCAGTTGCCTTACGCGATGCATTCACAAATGACGGAACTGCCTGGCATTTCGGTGGGGCTTGATGGTGCTGATGTAAAAGGGGCGGACAACCGCGTGCTTCAGGCGGCGGTGGACTACATTGCGGCGCTTGGCGGCGGCATCGTCGAGATAGGCCCGGGCGAGTATCTCATGCGCGATTCGCTTCACCTCCGCTCGAACGTAACCGTCCGCGGGCAGGGCAGGGCGACGGTGCTGCGAAAGGCGGCGGGTGCAGTCAGCGATCTTGCGCTGGACGGAGACTTCGGCGAGGAGCAGATCACAGTGAAGAATCCGGACGGCTTTGCCGTCGGGGCAGGGGTTGCCGTGTGGGACAAGAACGCCGGCGGCTTCCACACCACCGTCGCCACGATCACCGGCAGACGCGGCAATACGTTTTCGATCAGCCGAGCGCTGATGGCAGACTGTATGGTGGCCAATGGCGCCAAGGCGGCGACGGTGTTTCCCGTGGTCAGCGGTTACGACATAGTTAACGCCCGCATCGAGGACGTAACAATCGAAGGCGTTCGAGAAAGCAATGTACACCTGAACGGCTGCCGCGGGGCAGGCATTTTTTTGTATCGCGCGTTCGGGTCGACCATAGCCCGCTGCACCGTCCGTAACTTTAACGGCGATGGGATCAGCTTTCAGCAGTCAAACGACGTGGTGGCGGTCGATTGTGTGTGCGAGAACAACGCCTCATTGGGCATTCATCCGGGCAGCGGTTCGCAGCGGCCGATAGTCCGGGGGTGCATCGCCAGGGGTAATGGTACGGATGGGCTGTTTTTGTGCTGGCGGGTGCGGCACGGGCTGTTCGAGAAGAACATCTGCGAGAGGAACGGGCGGTTCGGCATTTCCATCGGTCACAAGGACTCGGACAATGTACTGCGGGAGAACGTGGTGCGCCTCAACGCACAGGACGGAGTTTTCTTCCGCAACGAATCGGAGGGGATGGGCGCGCATCGCAACCGGCTTGTCGCGAACATTATCGAGGACAACGGCGCGGCCGGCGGCGCAGCAGGCATCAGAATACGCGGCTATACGAATGATCTTGTGTTCGAGGGCAACATAATTCGCGACACGCGTCCGAACGATGCGCAGACCCAGCGAATCGGCATTCTCATTGAAGAACACGTCGGGAATATCACGCTGGCGCAGAACACGATCGAAGCCGACAAACCTGTCGTTGATTGCAGGGTCAAACCAGAACCGACGAAATGAATAAGGAGGCCGTCGCGTGAAATCAGCAAGTGCAATTGCGGTTGTCGCAGCAGGTGTTCTTTGCTGCGGGCAGGTCCATGCGGGAGCTGTCGCCGAGGACCTCTACTGGGTCGAGCCAATGCGGCGCGTCCATGCGGCTCATACAGGCGAGCCTGGTACGCTGGCGCACTTCGGCGACTCGATTAGCGTTACATTGGCTTACTGGACTCCGCTTCTGTACGCCCGCAACAATGCGCCGCCGGAGATGCAGCGCGTTTATGAACTGGTGCACGGTTACGTGAAGCCGGAATGCTGGCGGCAATGGAAAGGCGCCGACTACGGCAGCCAGGGCAGCATGACCATCCGCTGGGCGCTGGAGCACGCGGATAAATGGCTCGCTTCGCTAAATCCCGAAACGGCGATCATCATGTTCGGCACAAACGACCTTAATTCCGTGCCGCTGGACGAATATCGCGACACGACTCGGCAGGTTGTGCGGAAGTGCCTGGACAACGGCACAGTGGTAATCCTCAGTACAATTCCGCCGCGGCACGGCTTTGTTGAGAAGGCCGCGGTTTACGCCGATGCGGTGCGGCAAATTGCCCGCGAGCTGAAGGTTCCGCTTGTAGACTTTCACGCTGAGATCCTTAAACGTCGTCCGAATGACTGGGACGGTGCCTCGGAGAAGTTCGCCGCGTATGAAGGCTATAACGTGCCTACGCTTATTGCTCGCGATGGCGTGCATCCCAGCAATCCGCAGAAATACCAGGACGACTACTCCGACGAAGGCCTGTCGCACAGCGGCTATATGCTCCGGAACTACCTTTCGCTGATGATGTACGGTTCCGTTATCGAACAGCTTGCCCTTGCGCGGAAACAGAAGAGCGGCGATTTTTTGGCGGAGGCTTCGGACAAGACGATCAGCATTGCCGACCTGACGAGCCAGGACTGGCTGCCCAAAGCCCCTGCGCTGCCGGCGTCCATGGGTGAGATACGCCGCGTCGGGAGCGTTGCGGCATTCATCGCGGCGCTGAACGGCGCGAAGGCGGGCATGACAATTCTGCTCGAAGACGGTCACTACATGATGCCGCATTATGTCGCCATCAGTGCGGACCGCCTGACGCTTCGCTCCGCCTCGGGCAATCGCGAGGGCGTGGTCATCGACGGCATGCAGAGCCGGCACGGCGAACTAATCGGCATAAGCGGCTGTTCGGGCGTGACGATTGCCGATCTGACGATTCAGAACATCAGATGGAACGGCTTCAAGATCAACTCCGAAACGGGCGTGCATGAGCTGACGATCTACAACTGCGTCATCCGGAACATCTGGCAGCGGGGCGTCAAGGGCGTAAAGGTGCCGCTTGAAGATCGGGAGGGGATACGGCCGCGAAACTGCCGTGTGTCGTATTGTCTTTTCTACAACGACCGTGCCAAGCAGTTCACCGACGATCCGGCTGACACGGCGGCCAACTTCAACGGCGATTATATCGGGGGCATCGACATAATTTACGCGGCGGGCTGGACCATCAGCGACAACGTTTTCGTGGGCATCCAGGGGCGCACCCGGCAGGGGCGCGGCGCGATTTTCGTATGGCACGACTCACGCGATTGTGTCATCGAACGCAATATCGTCATCGATTGCGACGCCGGCATTTGCCTGGGCAACCCGCATCGACCCGACGATGTCGGCGACCACTGCACCAACTTCATCGTGCGGAACAACTTTGTCACGCGCGCCCCGCAGGGGGGCATCGTGACCGTCTACACCCGCGACTGCCGCATCCTTAACAACACGGTCTTCGAACCTCAAAGCCGCCTGGGTCGTCTTATTCGCGTTGTGTTCGATAATGACGGGCTCTGTATCGCCAACAATCTCCTGTGCGGACGCGACATCCGCATCGAATCCGACAGTTCCATTCGACGTCAGTCCAACCTCGCGGGCGACCTTACTTCGCTCTTTGTCGATCCAATCCGAGGGGATCTCCACCTGATCCGCTCCGATGCGCGAGTAATCGACCGGGGCATACAGCTTGACGAGGTAACCGCCGACATCGACGGCAACCCCCGCAAATCCCGGCCGGACATAGGCGCCCACGAGTGGTAGGGGTGACATCCTGTTCTGTGGACTTGCATTTCCGCCATGTCGGCTTACAATGCTGCGCGTAAAGCGGGTATACCAACCGCGGTGCAATCCAGATGAGGCCGCTGCAATGACCACTGAAAGCAGTCGAACACACAAGGAAAGCCCGGCGCCGGACGCAGGAGCCGAACCCCGCGATCCCATCGAGGCGGCGTGCCAACATGGCATCGATGTCGAGGCTCTGGAGGCAAACCTTGCCCGATCGACGGAAGAGCGTCTCCGCCGCCACCAAGGCGCCCTCAATCTGTTCCGCAGACTATATAACCGAGGCAGACAAGGGCGGTGCAAATGACAGTCTATAGCGCACTCAAGAAACCGTTCAGTCCCGACTGGCAAGGTTTCATGGCAAACATCCGCGGCGAAGGCACACCCGCCCGCGTATTCCACGCCGAACTGTTCCATGACGCCGAGATCATGGAGGCCCTCGTCGAGCGGTTCGATCTCGACGCAAAGATCAATGCCGGCGATCCCAATCGCGACCGCAAGATTCTCGTTGCCGTCAACCGTTTCTGCGGGCAGGACTATGTCAAGGCCGGTCTTAACGTTGAGCTGACCTTCCACCG
>JAWLHD010000258.1:0-6257 GCA_041690555.1 Anaerohalosphaeraceae bacterium | reverse complement strand
GGAGGAAGGCACCGAGTTGCTCATGCGGCTGAAGAAAGCCCTCGTCGACGAACAGCCCGTCGCATTGCCGCAGTACACCAGTTGCTGCCCGGGCTGGATCAAATTCGCCGAGCACTACTACCCCGAAATACTTCCAAACCTGTCGAGCTGCAAATCGCCGCAGCAGATGTTCGGCGCCGTAGCCAAGACCTACTACGCCGAAAAGATCGGCCGCCGCCCCGAAGATATGGTCGTTGTGTCGGTAATGCCCTGCACCGCCAAGAAGTTTGAGAACCAGCGCCCGGAGATGAACGACAGCGGTCTCAGGGACGTAGATTATGTCTTGACCACGCGGGAACTCGGACGTATGATCCGACAGGCCGGCATCGATTTCGACCTGTTGAAGGATAGCGCAATGGATTCGCCCCTCGGCATGTCCTCGGGAGCCGCAGACATATTCGCAAATACCGGCGGCGTCATGGAAGCCGCCATACGAACCGCCTACGAGATCGTTACGCAGAAGGAATTGCCTGCCGACAATCTGCACGTCAAGCCCATCATGGGCCTCGACGGTGTCAAGACAGCTTCGCTGAAGATCGAAGGTGCTGTCGGCGACTGGGCGTTCCTCGAAGGCGCCGAGCTGAAGGTGGCTGTCGTCCATACGCTGGCCAACGCACGCAAGATCATCGACGCGGTGAGCAAGGGCGAAGTCTTCCACTTCATCGAAGTGATGTCTTGCCCCGGCGGCTGCATCAGCGGTGCCGGCCAGCCGCGATTCACCGATGACCGTATCCGGCTCAAGAGAATTGAGGCGATCTATAAGGAAGACGAAGGAAAGAAACTTCGCAAGTCGCATCTTAATCCCGAAGTGCTTCAGATATACAAGGAGTTTCTGGGCGAGCCGCTCAGCCGCAGATCCCATAAGCTGTTGCACACCCAGTATGTGGAAAGAGCGTAAAGCAAAGTGGTTTTGAATATGAAATCCGCAGCCAACACAGAGACCGAAAACCGGGTTTGCGACTGGATCAAGCCCGAGCAGATCGCCAGATATCTCGATGGCGGCCGATGCTTCATCGACGCCTCGGCAATCCGGCAACGGCTTGAAGAAGACCCCGAATGCGATCCCGGCCGAGTAGATGCCATCCTGCAGAAGTCACTGGCCATCGACACGCTGTCGCCCGACGAGACCGCATGCCTGCTCAACGTAAACGACCCGGATATGCTGGCACGGATGGAACACACCGCCGGCGAGGTGAAGAAGAAGGTCTACGACAATCGCATCGTTACTTTCGCACCCCTGTACGTCAGTAACTTCTGCGTGAACAACTGCGTGTACTGCGGATTCAGACGCAGCAATCAGGATGCACAAAGGGCAAAGCTCTCCCTGGAGCAGATCAAGCA
This sequence comes from Anaerohalosphaeraceae bacterium, assembly GCA_041690555.1. Lineage (GTDB taxonomy): Bacteria > Planctomycetota > Phycisphaerae > Sedimentisphaerales > Anaerohalosphaeraceae > JACZKQ01. The sequence goes on along the minus strand of JAWLHD010000258.1, from coordinate 4,877 downwards.
GGAAACTGAGGTCCTCGCCGGAAAGATCGGGCACAAACGCCTTATTGTTGTCTATGGCGAACATCCCTCAACCGACGCCGAATACATCGCTTCAACGCTTCAGGCCATCGCCTCCGTCAGCGTCAAGACCAGGATGGGCACCGGCCGCATACGCAGATGCAACGTAAACGCCGCGCCAATGTCCGTAGAGGATCTGAAGATACTTAAAGGAGTCGGAATCGGTACCTTCCAGGTCTTCCAGGAGACCTATCATCGCCCGACGTACGAAACAGTCCATCCTAAGGACACCATCAAGGGTGATTATCTCTGGCGCCTCTACGCGATGCATCGTGCCATGGAGGCCGGCTGCGACGACGTAGGAATAGGTGTGCTGTTCGGCCTGTATGACTGGAAGTTCGAGGTCATGGCCCTCCTCCATCACGCCATTGAACTCGAGAGCAAATTCGGTGTCGGTCCGCACACCATATCCTTTCCCAGACTCGAGCCGGCCGATAACACTCCGTTCACGCAGAATCCCCGCTACGCCGTAAGCGATGCGGACTTCCGTAAGCTGGTCACAGTCATTCGCCTGTCCGTCCCCTACACGGGCATGATTTTGACTGCCCGTGAAGACGCCGAATGCCGCAGAAACATTCTGCCCCTCGGCTGCACGCAGACCGACGCCTCCAGTCGCATCGGCGTGGGTGCATACGCGCGGCAATCGGAGGCTCAGCAGGGCGACATACAGCAGTTTCTACTGGGAGACATTCGCAGCCTCGATACCGTGGTGCGGGAGTTGGCCGAGTCCGGCTGGATCACCTCCTTCTGCACCGCCGGCTATCGTTGCGGCAGAACCGGCGACAAGATCATGGAGCTGCTCAAGTGTGGAAAGGAAGGCCAGTTCTGCAAGCTCAACGCCGTAATAACGTTCAGAGAATGGCTCGATGATTTCGCCACTGACCAGACGAAGGCGGTCGGTGAAAAGCTCATCCAAAAGGAAATGCAGGAAGTCAAAGAGCAGTTGCCCGAATGGTATCCGGCCCTGATGAAAGTATATGAAAAAGTAAAAGCGGGCCAGAGGGACGTTTACTTCTGATAACGATGAACGACAAGAAGCTGCAATCTGTTCTCGACAAGGTCTTCGCCGCTGATATGCCCGACCGCGACGATATTGAATACCTGCTGGCGCTGCATGACCCCGAAGACCTGCAAGGACTCTTCGACTGCGCCGATGAGGTTCGAGCCGAGTACTGCGGTGACGGCATTCTTATGAGAGCCCTTGTTGAGTTCTCAAATCACTGCCGGAACGCCTGCCTGTACTGCGGCTTGAACAGGCAAAACGCTCATCTTGAAAGATATCGCCTTACCGCCGAGCAGATCATGGATGCCGTCTCTTGCATTGCTGAAAACGGGATAAGAACCGTGGTTCTCCAGTCCGGTGAGGACGAGATGCTGGACGTCTCATGGATGTGTGAGATCATTCGCCGAATCAAGAGCAGTTTCGACGTGGCGATAACTCTCTCTCTGGGCGAACGCACCACCGATGAATACAGGGCATGGAAAGACGCCGGCGCCGATAGATACCTCCTCAAGATCGAAACGACCGACCGCACTCTCTATCGTTCGCTGCACCCCGGGATGAGTTTTGAGAACCGTCTGAGTTGCCTTGGCGCCCTCAAAACGCTCGGCTATCAGGTCGGTTGCGGCAACCTCGTTGGGCTCAGACGACAGACCCTCAGATCTCTCGCCCAGGACATCCTTTTTTTTAAGAAGCACGATTTCGACATGATCGGCGTCGGGCTCTTCATTCCGCACGAGGCGACTCCGCTGTGGAACGACCCTCCCGGCGATCTGAACCTGACCCTCAAGGTCCTGGCTGTTACGCGTATCGTAACGAAGAACGCGCACCTGCCTGCTACGACGGCCGTTGGAAGCGTGGGCGAGTACGATGCCAGAATAACGGCCCTGCAGGCAGGGGCGAATGTTATTATGCCCAATTTCACCCCGCAGCCGTACAAGAAACTATATGAGATATATCCCGGCAAGCGATGCATTGAGGAAGCTGCAAGCAAGTGTGTCGGGTGCATCGGTGCCGCCCTTAAGGGAATCAACCGGTCGATCAGCGATTCCCGGGGCGACTCACTGAAGAATACGCACTTATGGGCGTGCTGAAAAGAATAACTGATTTATTGCGAAAGGAGCCGTTCAAATGGCCAAGAGAGTGCTCGTAATTGACGACGACCCTGAATTCGTGGAAGCTATGACCAACGTCTTGGATGCCCAGGGCTACAGCGTCAACTCTGCCCCCAACGGCAAGATTGGCATTGCCAAGGCCCGGGAACTCAAACCAGACATAATCCTGCTCGACGTCATGATGACCACCAAGAGCGAGGGTTTTGACGTGGCCCGCGAGCTGCACAAGGACGAAAACCTCAAGGATGTTCCCGTCATCCTCATTACGGGTGTCCGAAAGGAAATGAGCTTACCGTTCGGCTTCGAGTCCGATGAAACGTGGCTGCCCGTCAAGGGCGTCCTTGAGAAGCCCGTTAAGCCCGACGTGCTTCTGAGGACGGTCGCCGACAGCATCTGAATTACCGTCGATTCCGTTCAGGTAAAGAGATATGTTTACTGCTCCAAAAGGGTTGAGATTACACATTGGCATCTTCGGACGTCGCAATGTCGGCAAGTCGTCGGTGCTTAATTCGCTGGTGAACCAGACAGTGTCCATCGTGTCTGATGTTGCCGGCACCACGACCGATCCCGTTGAAAAGGTAATGGAGTTCAAGCCTGTCGGCCCGGTTGTGTTCATTGATACCGCTGGCGTCGACGACGTCGGTGCACTTGGTCGTGCCCGTGTGGAGCAAACGATGAAGGTCATCGAACGGACGGAGTTGGCTGTGCTCGTAACCGAAGAATGGCTTGATTACGAAAAGCAGCTTCTGGCGATGCTGAAGGCCAGGAACATACCCGTTGTAGTTGCAGCCAACAAGTCAGACTTAAGGCACGGTACAGAACTTGAAAACACCATCAGGCTCGACTGCCCGCACGTCGCCGCAACTGATGCCCTCACCCGGAAAGGCATAGGCGATCTGCGTCAAGCGATCATCAGAGCCACGCCGCCCGAATTCTTGGCTCAGGATGCCATTGTCGCCGGGCTCGTCAAGCCGGGAGACCTTGTCGTTCTTGTAACTCCAATCGATTTTGAGGCCCCCAAGGGCCGCCTTATCGTGCCCCAGGTGCAGGCCCTGCGCGATATCCTCGATCACCACGCCTACGCAATCGTTGTCAAAGAGAGCGAACTGCAGGCCGCTTTGGCCCGATTGAAGGAGCCTCCCGCGCTGGTGATAACAGACAGCCAGGCCTTCGAGAAGGTCGCCGCAATTGTGCCTCAGGACGTGCCGCTTACCGGTTTCTCTGTCCTTTTCGCCCGATTCAAGGGCGATCTGATGCAACTGGCGGATGGGGCTGCCGCAATAGAACGCCTCAAGCCCGGTGATCGGGTGCTCATCGCTGAGGCATGTACGCACCACCCCGTCAAAGACGACATCGGCCGAGAGAAAATACCCCGATGGCTCCAGGAATACACCGGCGGCCAACTGAAGATCGATATCGTGGCGGGACACGACTGGCCCGAGAACCTTAACGAATACAAGCTGATCGTACACTGCGCCGCGTGCGTCTTTAATCGCAAAGAAATGCTTTCTCGAATTGAAAAAGCACGCAGTGCGGGCATACCCGTTACGAACTACGGCATGGCCATATCGTATCTGCACGGGATGTTCGACAGGGCCATGCAGCCGTTTCTTGACGCCCGGTATTCGGGCCCGGAAAGGGAAGCCTTTCGCATATCCTGAACGCCGCCGCCCCGGTTTACTGCTGATCTGATCGGGGCTGCAATCCTCGGAATCCACCATATAACGGAAGCAGGCAGAGCCTTGGTATGGTTGGACTCAGGATGGCAAGTGGCGTTGTTGGTCATGAATATGTAACGCCGCCCGCCGCGATCGCCTGAAACGCACGCGGCCTATGACGGCCCGATACGAAACAAAGAAGAGCAGCCTGCCCAAAAGGCCGGCGGATGCAGCAATAAGCACAAGGAGCAATGAACATGTTAACGCCGCTACAGACAATCAGGAAAAAGCGAGCCGCCGCCGTCAGCCGCATTATCGCGAAGGGATATCTGGCAACCAGGCGGGTTTATGTGGGTATGGCCACCTGCGAAATAGCCGCTGGCTCCAGGGAGGTGATGGACGTCTTTCGCCATGCCATCGACGATGGCTTGACCGACGTCTATTTGAGCCAGAAAGGCTGTGCGGGTCGCTGCAATTTGGAGCCCACTGTCGAAGTAATCGAGGAAGGCAATATCCCCGTCAAATACGGCCGTGTGTCGCCCCAGCGGGCAAGGGAGATCGTCGAGCGGCATCTTAAGAAAGGTGAAGTAATCACAGAGTGGATGATCTGAAGAAAGGAATGTTCGTGGCAGAGCCTAAATACAAGTTGACGTTGTGCGACGGCACCGCGTGTGTTCATAACCACTCCAAAGAACTCCGATTGGCTATTGAGGAGCAGCTCGAAAAGCATGGCCTCACGGACGCCGTCACCATACTCTTAAGCGGGTGTCTGGGCATGTGCAGCAAGGGCCCCATACTTGTGGTCAATCCCGGCTACATCATTTATGGAAATGTCCAGGTCGCCGACGTCACCGAAATAGTCGAATCGCACCTGGTCGGCAACAAGGCCGTCACAAGGCTCATAATCCAGCAGGACAGCCTTTACAATCGATTCTTCCGCATATTCGGCGATGCCAGGTTCTTTGGCCGCCAGATGCGCATTTGTCTGCGAAACTGCGGCATCATCGACCCCGAGAACATAGACGACTATCTTGCATTGCGAGGCTA
>JAWLHD010000257.1:0-6258 GCA_041690555.1 Anaerohalosphaeraceae bacterium | reverse complement strand
CGGCAGGGCGTTGCCGTCCACAATAAACGTAACAACCGGCCCCCAGTTATTCTGTTCGCTCACCTCCTCCACAACCCCCGCAACATCAACCTTCGCCCGCAGGCAGTACAAGCCCTCTTCGACCGGAGCATCGAACACAAACGTCACCCAATCGGCGCCGCCGACCTCAAGCGGCTGCACGTCGACCGTCGCAATGCGGTTCTGATTGCCCAGCTTCTCCCAGTTGGCGCCGGCATAATTGGCAATATACAAAGCCGCACGAATCGGAGCCGACCCCGCGCCAACCGCATTGGCGTCTCCGATGTTCTGAATCTCCGCCATGAAATTGACGCCATGCCCGCAGGTGCTGCTTATCGCCATCTCCGGGTCGCCCACAATCGTCAGATCCGCCAATAGCGGCGCCTCCATGACGTTCAGCGTAACCACGTTGCTCCAGTTGTTCTCCTCGTCGCGCTCTGCAATCGCATCGCCTGTGTCCGCCTTGACCCGCAGATAATACGTCCCTGCTTCCATCCCCGCCGTGAAACTGATGTCCGTCGCGTAGCTCGCCCCCGCCGCAAGAATAGTCCGTTCGATCGCACCAAGGCTCTCCGTAAGACTCTCCCAGTCGGCGTCGGATTCGGCTGCAAGATACAGACCCGTGCTGAACGGCGTTACCGAAGCAACCGCATCCCCGTCGCCAACGTTCTTGATCTCAATCCCTACCGCCACCGTCCGCCCCCGGATAACCGAAATGCTCTCCAGCCCCGGCGCAGCCGCGACAAGGTCCGGCAGCCCCACAGGCTCGCTGACGGTGAATTTAACAATCTGGCCCCAGTTGTTGTATTCCCGCTCTTCCGGCACGCTGTCAAAGTCGTCCGTCCGCGCCCGCAGATAATATACCCCCGCATCTGCCGGCGCATCTATCTCGACAACAGCCTCGTGCACCGCCCCGGAATCCAGCCGTGCCAGGTTGAACCGCCCCACAACGGCATCGCCGCCCAGTTCATCCCACTTTATGTCCGCCCTGTCCGCAAGATACACCGCTGTGCTGAAATAGCCCGGCCCATAAGCCACAGCATCAACTCTGCCCGTATTCTCCACCTGCACTGCCACGCTGACACATTCGCCCGCAACCCCCGTGATCCCAGCTAATGCCTGTGTGACCACCAAATCCGGCGCCGTACCGCTCACACCCGCAAGCTTCACCACAAAGCCGTCCCGACTGCCGCCGTTAAAACCTTCCGCCCCGATGAAATTCGCCGATCCCGAAGAACCTGTAACCACAATGCGGTTCGCCCCGTCAACCGCAACCCCGAATCCGCAATCGTCGCCGCCGCCGCCCAGATAAGTCGAAAACAACAAAGTCCCCGCCGCACTGAACGCGGCAACAAACGCCTCCTGCCCCGCAGTATACGCATTATCGCTGCTCGCCAGCGACTGCGAATAAGTACTGCCGCTGATGATTATGTTGCCAAGCGTGTCCTCGGCAATCGCCCACGCCCCGTCAATGCCGTCGCCACCGAAATATGTCGTCTGAACTTGGCCGTCCAACGTGTCCAGAATACTTATGAAAGCATCTTTGCGCCCGTGACTGCTGTTCTTGCCGCCCACAAAATCCGTCGACTCGGTATCCCCCGCCACGAGAATCTGCCCCCACCTGCTGACCGCGATCCCGCAGCCTCGATCAGCCCTGGTACCGCCTAAGAAACGCGACTGCTGCAGCACTCCCTCCGGATTGATCATCGCCACAAATGCATCGTCCGCCCCGTAACGGCTGTTCAACGCCTGCGGCAGAGTCGCCGAAGAAGTCGTACCCGTTACCAGCCAGTTGCCCGCCCCGTCAATCGCCGCCGCCGAACAATAATCCGAACCGAGCCAGCCGATATATGTCGCCCACATAACCGCGCCGTCACCGCTCACCGCCGCCGCAAAACCGTCGAACGAACCGCCTCGGTAACTGTTGAGCCGATTCCGAAAATCCTTCGATTCCGTATACCCCGCCGCCATGGCATTGCCCGCGCCGTCCACGGCAATCCCGAAACCCTGATCCGTGCTGCTGCCGCCGAGGTACGTCGTCCACAGCAGATTGCCCTCCGCGTCAAGCTTGGCCACAAAAGCATCCGTCCCCCCGCCGTACTGATTCGTTCGCAGCGGCATATCGTCGGACGCCGTCAAGCCAGTAACCCAGATGTTGTCCCATGCATCCACTGCAAGGTTGAGCGCCGAATCGCCGCCCCGCCCTCCGATGCAAGTTATCCACCGAAGCTCACCCGACTCGTCAAGACTCGCCACGAACGCATCCGCCCCCGCCGAAGTCGCCGCGCCGTGCAGGACGTTCGACCGCGTATCCCCCGCAATCACCACGTTGCCCCGGCTGTCCACGCCGACTCCCAGTGCATAGTCGTAATCGTTGCCCCCCACAAAGCATGACCAGATAAGTTCCGGATCGATCACAATTTCATCGTCGGCAGAGACCGCATCGAAGATCTCGAACCCGTATGTGCAGTCATCGATCAGCCTGTATGAACCCCGCAGCGGCTCCGGCCTGCCGCTCACAAGCCGATAAATATACGGAGGCCTGTCGATCAGCCGCCCCGCCGCCGTAAAAACATGAATAGCGCCCTCCTCATCCACAGACAAACGCTCCGCGCCTTCATACCGTATCTGAACCTCCCTGTAATCCGCCCCCGGCCGGACATGAAACTCGTACTTCACATGCGACCGCCGCGCCAGAACATGAAGATCGATTCCATCATACAACCCCGGATAGACCACCCCCCTGAACGTACGCAGGTCCCGGTACGGCGCCGCCCCGCCCCGGTAATAATGCATCTTTACCGCCGACTGCTCAACTCCGACCGGCAGAACGCTCTTCGCACCCGGAAACGAAACCGAAACAGTCGACACCTCCCGCGATTCATCAACGCCCGCGGGCAAAAACGACAACACCGAATCCGTCGCCGTCCCCGCCTTGCCGCGCGGCCCAGGCAGCATAAACATGCAGCCGCCCTTACCGTAATAAACTGTCGCCCCGTTGCCGTTGAGGATATATCGAACGGACGCTTCCGGCGCCTGTCCCCGGTTTTCCACGAAGACAGCCGGCATAGGACACGATGCCCCCGCGCCAAACCCCGACGAGTACGCTGATGATACGCACCAGTGACCAAAAACAATGATCGCAAAAAGCCAGGCTTCACGCGCAAATGGTGCACACACCCCGCGCAAACCCCCACCGCGGCGCACCGCCTTCCCCTGATTGCATTTGTACATACGACGGCTCCATTGCATATTAATCCGCCATATGACAATGCAACAGCCGTACCAAACCCCCCGATCCCGCCTGTACGCCCTCAAAGCCGTTACAACGCACTTCGGCGCACCACGACCCCGCACCAGGAAGTGTAAATTTCATACGCGCAGCGGACAACACCCTCCGCCGGCCTAAGCCTCGTCAACCGCCAAACCCGCTACCCGGCAATATAAATCAGGTACAACCCCGCCAGCAAAACCAAAACCCCGCAAACCCTCTTGAGGATGATAGCACCATTGGATTTCTCATTCCAGTTCATGTACCGCTGGACCACTTCCGTAAACGTCCCCGCAAAGACAATCACAGAGCAGTGACCGATGCCGTATACCAGCAGCAGCAGCACGCCATAGGCAAGATCAGTTGATGCCAGCTTGAAAGTAACTCCAAGCATCGGAGCCATATAGGCGAACGTGCATGGCCCCAATGCAATACCAAAAACCAGCCCCAGGATAAACGCCGCCAAAAGGCCTTTCTTTTTCATCCCCACCTGACCAGGACCCGACCACGGCATGGGAATCACCCCTAACAGATGAAGCCCAACCACAAAAAATATCACCGCCACTAAATAATTGCCGTATCGACCAACGTCCCCCATCATCCTGCCCGCCGCCGCCGTAATCGCACCGATCGCGCCGATAGTAACAAGAATCCCAACGGCAAACAGAGTCGATATCACAAACGCCCGCCGAGGCGAAATCTTCCCCTGACCGTCAACAAAACCGACAATCAGTGGTATGCTGGCAAGATGACACGGACTCAAAACAATACTCAATACACCCCACGCAAATGAAGCCGCTACAGCCATGTACCACGCCCCCTCGACCGCACGAGTAAGCTCCGTGAACAACTGCTGCATTATAATACTCTCCTTAATCAGCCGCGCGGCGACTGCCTCTGTCAGAACAGTCTCCCCACATCCGGCATTACAAAACCTCGCCGGCGACCGCTTCCTCCGGCGCAGCCGCCTCCCTCGTGAAATCGAATCCCAGCCGCTCCCATGTATTCAGAATATCCTCACGCGAAAAGAACCCCTCGTGCCTGAACAGCTCTTCACCTGTACCGTCATAGAATATCTGAGTCGGAATGATGCTTATCCCGTACCTGCCCGACTCTTCGGGATTCTCGCGCACGTCGATAAACACAACGTCGAACCGTCCCTGGAACTCCGCCCGCAGTTCTTCAAGTATAGGCGCCATAAGCTTGCATGGAATACATGTGCTTGCGCCCAAATCCACCAGCTTCGGTATCCCGCCGCCGCCCGAACCAGAGGGCAGCCCGCCGTCCTCGGAAGCCGCGCTGCTCGGAGCCGCCTGAAGCTGCGGAGTCTCGTGCGCCCCGCCCGACCGGTTCTTCATCGCGACTACAACGCCGATCCCGCCAATCAGCACCAAAACGATAATCACTTTTCCAAGCTTGCTATTCATGCTCTTTGCCCCTTCAGACTTGACTAACTTCTTTATCCCCGCAAACAAAAGCCACGCCCCTGCAAATACCGCAACCAGCAGCAAAGGGTGAGCCCCTCCGCCGCCGCAGGGACACTGCATCAATACATCGTGCGCACTATTCATCAGCAACAACTCTCATTGAGATTGTCTGCACGCGAATTTAGAAAAGCATCGCCTTGATGTCATCTGGCGAAGCAACCTTGCCGGTAACCTTCACCGCACCGTCAATCGCAAGAGCCGGCGTCATCATAACGCCCATCTTCATGATGTCGTTGATCTGCGTAATCTTCTCAAGCTCATAGGCGACACCAAGCTCCTTCGCAGCCGCCTCGGCATTCTCCGCCAGCTTCTTGCACTTCGGACAACCCGTGCCAAGCACCTGTATCTTTTTCATATCTTTCTCCGATCGTTTCCTTCATAATTCTTATTCATAATGTCTTACCGCCGCCGCGCCTCTTGAGCCGACCCTATCCCCACACCGCACCGAAAACCATACCGCATACAGCCGCCATAACAATTACCAGTATTATGAAAACCACGGTCTTCTGCGTTCCAAGCACGGAACGGATCACCAACATGTTCGGCAGGCTCAGCGCCGGACCCGCCAGCAGCAGAGCCAGCGCCGGACCCTTGCCCATGCCGGCCCCGATCAGACCCTGCAGGATGGGAACCTCCGTCAATGTCGCAAAATACATAAACGCCCCTGCAATCGAAGCAAACGCATTCGCCCGCAGCGAATTGCCGCCCACCGCCGCTTCGACCCACCCCGACGGAATCAATCCTTCACGCCCCGGCCGACCGAGAAGCAGGCCTGCGATCAGCACCCCGAAGAAAAGCAGCGGCAAAATCTGCTTGGCGAACGTCCATGTCGAGCCGACCCATTCCTCGGCCTCCCCTTTTGTCGTCGACGCCGCCCAGGACAAACCGATCACCGCCGCGGTGAACGGCACCAGAACCATCAGTCCCTCCATCGGCAGTGCGGCCGCCGCAACCACGGTCACCAGCGCCGTCGCCGCCACCTTCCACCATGCAATGGCAAACCACAGAACCAGCACAACACCCAATGCCGCACCAAACATGCTTGCCACAACCCACTTGTAACGCCAGATGGTAGTCCATACGCCGGAAACCGGGATCTTCTCCACAACCGACTCCGCCGCCATCTTTACTTCCTGACCTTTGTCCTCGCCCTCCAGCAGCTTTATGGTATAAAAACCAGCACCGCTTTCTTCCGGCGACTCCAAAACGCTGCCCCGAACTGTAATGCCGTCAGTGGTCTTGAAATAGAAGTCGTTCGGAGACCCCCAGTTGGCAAACACCAGCACACCCACCATTACCGCAAAAAACAAGGCGTTCTGCCAAAGCGGCCTCGAAACTTCCGGCTCCGGCATTGCCGCCTGACCATTCGCCTTTTCCAATTCCTCCCTGCGATAAATCAAATGCATGATCAAGCCGATCACAACACTGAACACAATCGCCCCAACTGCCCGCGCAACCCCCATCTCAAAACCCAGTATCCGA
>JAWLHD010000256.1:0-6301 GCA_041690555.1 Anaerohalosphaeraceae bacterium | reverse complement strand
CGCACTTCTGCGCAAAAAATATACCCCCATTTCAGCAAAAATACGCAAAAACAAGCACAAAAACCCCCCTCACGAGCCCATTTTGCAGGGCAAAACCCCGAAAAAACACCCTCTCAACCGCCCCCCAACCCCTTTCACCCTCATTTTAAGCTCAAAAAACCCATCCTCACCTGTTCCCGAAGGCATAAAGAAACCCGTCATCGCAACCCACAACCACCAATCCCCCCGCTACGCCCGGAGAAGAAACAATCGCCTGTCCCGTATCATACGACCAGACCAGCCCCCCATCCTCCATCCGCACCACGTATAAACGCCCGTCTGAGCTCCCAAAAACCGCCTTTTCACCGCAAATAACGGGCGAACTGTCAATATCCCCCTTCGCCCCAAACGTCCACACCACCCCTCCATCCGCCCGATCCAGGCAATACAAACGCCCGTCGCGGCACCCCACAACCACCACACCCTCGCCAACCGCCGGAGACGAAAAAAAAGCCCCCTCGCTATCCGAAAACTCCCACGCGATCTTCCGCTCCCCTAAATCCCCGCAAATAAACACGTTATCGTAATTGCCCACATAGACCCGACCCCCCGCAACCGCCGCCGAAGCCGCAATATACGACCCTGTCTCGATCTGCCCCAGCCCACTCCCGTCCGCCCCCGACACCTCATGAATCACCGCATCGCAGCCCCCAAAATACACACGACCTTCAAAAACCGCCGCCCCGCCGTTGATGAAATTGTCCGCCTTATACCGCCAAACCAGCCTCCCATCCCCACTATCAAAGCAATAAAGCCGATAATCATGCCCGCCCACAACAATCCACACACCTTCGCCTTCAGTAGCCTGCGTCCAGTTTGCCGATCCCGTTATTTCCCCGTCCGTCTCATACTTCCACTTAAGCTCGCCGGTCCTGGCGTCAAGCGCATAGAAAAACGTATCCCGCGAACCCACATAAACCACACCGTCCAGCACCAGAGGCGACGCCTCAACCCCGTCTTTCGTCTCAAAATCCCATATTATCTTGCCTGTCTCCACGCTTACCGCGTAAACCCGCCCGTCATCCGACCCGAAATACACGACCCCATCGCTGACAACCGGCGACGAGCGCACCGAATCGCCGGTCTTGAAACGCCACTTGAGCCTCAGCGAATCCGGCAATTGCCCTTCAGCAACCCCCGTCAGCCCCTGATTTCCGCGAAAAATCGGCCATGCCGCCCCCCCAATAACACCCACCGACTCACCCTGCTCTTCGACCGGCGTGTCGCCTTTCCTGCACCCCGTCACAGCCACTGCCACCGCAAGTACGGCCGCCACAATCACTTGCATCGATAATCTCATTGGCCCCGACTCCCTCAAAGCATTACTTGAAAACACGCATTTAACCAACTATACTCGTTTCAACCGAACCCGGACAACATTTTTCAGGAGAGAGGCATGAACAGACGTCAGTTCCTCCAAACCGTAACAGCCGGATTGGCAGCCCTTTCAATTCCAAACCGCTTCGCCGGCGCAACTTCCGCCGGAAAGCCCAACATCGTCTACATCATCGCCGACGATCTCGGCTACGCGGACTTGGGCTGCTACGGCCAGAAAAAAATCAAGACCTCCAATATTGACCGCCTCGCCGCCGAAGGAATGAAATTCACTCAGCACTACAGCGGAAACCCCGTCTGTGCCCCATCCCGTTGCGTCCTCATGACGGGCCTGCACAGCGGCCACGCCCAGATTCGCAACAACATACAGGTTGGAGGTGACGCAGGATGGGTCCTCGGCGCCACGGTTACAGGCCAGTGGCCGCTGGAAGAAGGCACCCAGACAGTCGCACGTATTCTCCAGAACGCCGGCTATGCCACCGGCGCATTCGGCAAATGGGGCCTTGGCATCGTCGACTCCGCCGGAGCCCCTCAGAAACAGGGCTTTGACCACTTCTACGGCTACATTTGCCAGCGACAGGCACATACCTTCTACCCAAACCACCTCTGGCGGGACGGCAAGATCGAAAGAATCACCGAAAACGAATTCGGCCGACAGAAGGTCTATTCGCACGACCGCATCGCCGCCGAAGCCCTCAAATTCATCCGAAGGTACAAAGACCGCCCCTTCTTCTGCTATATACCGTTCACCATCCCGCACGTCGCACTTGAGGTGCCCGAAGATTCGTTAGCTGAATACAAGGGCCTCTGGGACGATCCGCCCTACGACGGCAGCAGGGGTTATGTCGCCCACGAGACCCCGCGGGCCGCCTACGCCGCCATGGTTACGCGCATGGACAAGTCCGTGGGCCAAATCGTCGCACTGCTTAAGGAACTCGGCCTCGAAGACAACACTCTGGTCATCTTCACCAGCGACAATGGACCCACCTACGCCGGCGGTGCGGACGCAGGTTTCTTCAATAGTGCAGGCCCACTCCGCGGCCTCAAGGGCTCCGTCTACGAAGGCGGCATCCGCGTACCTTTCATCGCCCGCTGGCCGGGCAAGATCAAACCTGCAACCACCTCCCACCACGTCAGCGCCTTCTGGGATTTCATGCCCACCTGCACCGACCTTGCCGGATTGCCCACACCAGGCGACATTGACGGCGTCTCCATGCTGCCGACGCTCCTTGGCCAGGATGCCCGACAGATGCAGCATGAATACCTCTACTGGGAACTCAACGGCCAGCAGGCAATACGAACGGGCGACTGGAAGGCCGTGCGCATCAAGTTGGGCAAGATCGAGTTGTACAACCTGGCCGAGGACATCGGCGAAAAGAACAACCTTGCAGATAAGCACCCCGACATCGTCAAACGCATGGCGCAGATGTTCGAAACCGTGCGAACCGAATCGGAAGTCTTCCCACTTGTTTCCGGCCGCCCCCAGAAAACCACCCTTTCAACCAAAGGACAAACCGCCGGATTTCCCCACGTGCCGGAAAGTGAAAGTGTAGTGTGAAGTGCCTGTTGATGCTGACTTAGGACAGTCTTGCTGTTGCTTTGGCAAAACCGAGATATATGAAACGCAGTAGCAAGTTAACGGTGTGCGGTTATACTTACTATGCCCTGAATCGGGCTGATGGGCAGTTGCGAATGGTTAGCAAACGCGGCGCGCCACTCGCTCGGCGAAAAACGTGCTGGAGAGTGGTTTTAGCAATTACCTTGCTCATCATTCACACAATTCCAGCCGGTGCGCAATTTGAACATATTCATCTGAAAGATGAGCAGCGTACAGCCCTTCGGGTGCGTTCCTTGCATCAACTCGAAAAGGCCTTGCGGTCTGCGCAGGACACCGACGATATTCTTCTCCTTCTACGTGTTGCACAGACATCGACGGGAATCCATGGCGCCATCGCGATGCCGATGGTCAGGCAGGTCAGAGACTTGCTGGGCAGTGGCCAGTGGAAGCCGCGGTATGGAATTCCTCAGGCGATCCTTGCAAGACTCGCTGCCCCGTTCGATGTGGAGCTCCGCGATGAGTTGCTCACAGAGGCCATAGAGGCGAGTCGGCTTGTATCACCGGCCGAAATCTACCCGAAGCCTCACAGGGATGACCGTGCAGATCAGTATGAAGTGCTTATGGAAATGGAAAGAGAACTGTGGGAGTGCGTCGTGACATATGGTTCAAGGCCCGCACCTTCCGCTGAGCGTCTGCGCAAACTGCTGAGTCGTGGCAAAGAGGCTGGCATATTCCTGTCGGAAGCAGGCATGATGTACGACGATGCGCTTCTGAGGAGGCTATGCGTGCTCGAACCGCGGCTGCTGTTCGAGGTCTGGTCCGAGACAAAGCCGGCGGATAAACTCAGCGGCTATTGTGCATCAGCGGCGCACGATGCTTTGGGGTCTTTTCGTGAAGTCCTGATTACTCACGCTGTAAGAAATGGGGAGCAGGGCGTCAGGGCCCTGCAGATATACCGCACCTATGCTCCCGAAGATGCGTACCATATGGCGCACCACCTGCCCAGGGAATCGTATTACGAGGAACATGACAGGAAGGCGGCGTTGCCGGGCATAATTGAACTCTGGGCGTGGCGGGATCCGGAAAAGGCGCTGCAGGAGGCGGAGCGGGAGACTGATACTGACCTAAGACGCGAACTGGTGGACAAGGTGAGTTTTGTATGGGCGCACAAGCGGCCGGAAGATATTGAGCGTGCGCTGCGCCACCAGGATAATGAATATCGAAAAGACCGGGCCCGCAAGATGGCGGCGGCGGAGTTGGACCGACGAAGCCGGGGGCTGCCGGCGCAGGACAGTCCTGAAAAGATCCCACCCACGGGGCGCACGCACAGGCTTCTCGGCAAAACACCGCCTCCCGAAGAAAAGCCGTGTCTGACCGATTTGAGAACAAGATACGAGGCAAGCAGGACTGATTCCCAGACTCACAGGCTGTATGCCCTCCATTTCTTCCGAGCCCTGACACGCACCGACCCGGAACTTGCACTCGAAAAGGCACGCAAACTCTCTGGACAGCGACGGACTATAGCGCTCTACTATGTGGCCGCCTACACAGCGCCTTATGATTGGCAAAAAGGATGGCATATCCTCAAGGAATCAGGATACGATGAGCGCGAGGGTGTTCCGGTGGATTTCGGCGAGAACTATCTGGTAACCCATCCCACAGAGACTGTCCGCATTCATGGACCCCAGCGGCAGGGCATACTTAATCAGGCGGCGGTAAGCGGGTATCGCAAGTCACTGTCGCTGGACGTCATGGAGGCGATCATTTCATCGCTGTCAGACGGAAGCGAAGTTGACCAGGTGCTCCGTTATTGTACAAGTCACATAGCTAAAGCGGGAGATCCTGCTATTGCAGAGATGCTAGCAGATCGCATCCGCGATGCCTCGGTCTCGTGCATCGCGCGTTGTGAACTCGCAAAAAACATGCTCGATGATTGGTACTGAAAATGGGAGCACACCGGGGGCTTCCGGGCCTCCTTCTACTTTACTTCGTATCACCTGGGTCATCTGCTGAAGTTAGTCGGAGTCAAGCGAACAAATGTTAAGACGCGACTTTCTTAAGATATCAACAGCTGCACTTGCAACTGTCGCATGGCCGCAACCTGCAAGGGCAAAGCCTGCTGCGCCGCTCAACTTCGTATTCATTCTCATCGACGACATGGGCTGGCGCGATTGCGGCTGCAACGGCAGCACGTTTTATGAAACGCCCAACATCGACCGCCTGGCAAGCGAAGGCATGCGCTTCACCGACGCATATGCTGCCTGCCCGGTCTGCTCGCCGACGCGCGCCGCCATCATGACGGGCAAGTACCCCGCCCGACTGCACATCACCGACTGGATTCCCGGCGGCGGGCAGAAGGGCAGACTCGACAGCCTGGCCTTCAGGCAGCAGTTGCCCCTTGCGGAAGTCACACTTGCCGAGGCATTCAAAGACGCCGGCTACAGAACCGGCTTCATAGGCAAGTGGCACCTCGGCGGTGCCGACTATTATCCAACGAAGCAGGGCTTCGACACAAATATTGCGGGCAATCATCGCGGCGCACCAGCCCAGGGATACTTCAGCCCATACAATCTCGAAAACCTTACCGACGGACCCGAGGGCGAATACCTGCCGGACCGGCTCGCCGGCGAGGCTGTCAGCTTTCTCAAAGGAAATCGTGACCGTCCGTTTTTCCTCTACCTGAGCCACTACACCGTCCACAGCCCTGTCCAGGCAAAGAAGGATACCATTGAAAAGTACAAGGCAAAGGCCGCCCGCATCCAAACAGCCGGACCGGGATTCGCACCCGAGGGCCCGGACGCGCGTAATCGCCGGCACCAGGACCATCCCGCCTTTGCGGCCATGATTGAGCACATGGATCAGAACGTCGGCAGGGTGCTCGACAGCATCAAGAGCCTCGGACTCGAACATAACACGGTGGTTGTTTTCACATCCGACAACGGCGGCCAGTCTGTCCTCCTGAACGCCCGCACCGAGCCGTGGGGCTCCAATCGCCCCCTCCGCGCCGGCAAGGGCTGGACCTACGAAGGCGGCATACGCGTGCCCCTGATCGTCAAGTGGCCCGGCATAACAAAGCCTGCCAGCACCTGCTCAGAGCCGGTGATCAGTTGCGATTTCTACCCGACGCTGCTGGAAATCGCAGGTCTGCCCGCCCGCCCGCAACAGCACGTCGACGGGCTCAGCCTGGCGCCGCTGTTGAAACAGACGGGCTCATTGAATCGCCACGCCCTGTACTGGCATTACCCGCACTACCACGGCTCCGGCCATCGACCCGGCGGAGCAATTCGCGCAGGCGACTTCAAACTCCTGGAGTTCTTCGAAGACATGCACGTCGAACTGTACAACCTCAGCCGAGACATCCGGGAAGAT
>JAWLHD010000255.1:0-6301 GCA_041690555.1 Anaerohalosphaeraceae bacterium | reverse complement strand
ATCGGATTGAGCCTCAAAATATACGCCGAGGAGAACGACGGCAAACTGCCCCTCAACGAACAAGGCAACTGGGCCTGGGACGTTTCGTTTCTCACAACCGACCTCGTGATGGAAAGTGGTGGAAGCGAGAAGACGTTCTATTGTCCATCCGATCCAACCAAGAGTTGGGATAAACCGGAAGTCTGGCAGTTCTCGCTGATATACGGAATGAATCCTCCACGCATGGTTATCGAGCCGACAGGCCTTGCCGCGCGACGGCAGGCATTTCGTGTTACTGGCTATTACTGGCTGCTGGACATGTCAGAGACAGCAAAGGCCGCAGGGTGGAATAGGGCAGCAATGATCGGTACGCGCCAGAGCAAATGGCTGAAGAACTTTGCTGATATCAAGAACGCCGGCGCCGCCGAGATGGTCCTTGACGCAACCATCAGTACGAATAATCCGCCATACGACTACATGCAGGTTCCCGGCGGCTCTTACAGTTGGTTAGGCGTTTACGACAGAACGAACCACGTCAGAAGAGACGTCGATCCGGTCGGCGGAAACATATGCTATGCCGACGGCCACGTGGACTGGCGGGGCTTTGATGAGATGGAGATCAGGCTGAATCAGGACCCGAAGCACTGGTGGTGATTCGGCAATGAGGTTCTTAACAGAATCCAGGGAGGCGGATCAGGTTTTAGAGAAAAGGAGGTGGACCGGAGCGAGGCAATTTCAGCAGCAGGTGTTTTCTTATTTTACCATTTCTTTTTGCGGAGGATTCATCATGAGGACAGTAAGTGTGTTTCTTGTATGCGCATGCGTGAGCGTCTTGCTTGCCGCAGGCTTGCAGGGCGCGGTCGTACACCGTTATGCATTCGACAATGACCCGAACGATTCGATCGGCGGCGCCGACGGCGTGTTAATCAACAACACGGGCCGAGCGGCCTTCAGCGACGGTCAATTGACTCTGGGCAATCAGGGGGTCGAGAACTCAAACAATGTCCCGCTGACGGGTGATTATGTCGACCTGCCCAACGGAATCATCTCGGCCCTGGGCAACCAGGCGACCTTCGAGATATGGACAACATGGCGAGGTTCGGCGATGTGGGAGCGAATCTTCGATTTGGGCGCAAGCGATGGCGGAGAAGGATCTTCCCCCGGTGCGGCCAATTCGTACTACGTTTTCCTGACACCCAGAGGCGGATCGGAACAGTTGCGCTTCGGCATGAACAAGCCGGTTCCCACACGGGTCGAGGTTACGATTAACGACGACGCGGGCGTACTTCCGAACAACCTTGAGCAACATATCGTTGTCAGTTGGGACGGCGCCGCTCAAAGCGTGAAGATGTTCCGTAACGGCATCCTGGCAGATGAGGGCCAGATGCACTTTGCATTGTCGGACATTCCCGACATCAACAACTGGCTGGGACGAGCGCAGTGGCCCGACACAATGTATGTCGGCAGCTATAATGAATTTCGCATTTATGATCATTCCATGAACGCCAGCGAAGTGGCCGCGAGCCTTGCCGCAGGCACGGACAAATCACCCGCCAGTCCTGTCAATCCCGCGGGCGGTGCCAAAGACGTCGGGTTACTTCCCACTCTCGAATGGTCGAAGGGCATTTTGCCGCCCGGGACGACCGAGCCGCTGTATACGCTGTATTTCAGCGATGATGCCGCCGCGGTTGAGTCAAGGTCGGCGGCGGCCTACCTGGGCGATTTGACGGAGACGGCATACGAGATCCCCGCTGAACAGCCGCTGCAGACAGATGCGATCTATTACTGGGCGGTCGATCAGAGTGTGGTGCTCCCGGGAATGAGCGAACCAAATGTCATTGCCGGAGGCGTGGTGAGCTTTGAGACAATGAAAACCCTTCCGGTCCTGTCGGCGCCCGCTTCGGTTTACGGCGTTACGGGCAAATCGGCGGAACTTGCCGTGAACATCGTAACGCAGTCGGACATTGTCGGCTGCACGTGGTATAAGTATGTCGACGGCGTCAATGACGTCGTTCTTGCCGCAGGCAGCAAGTATGCTATCGGATGTTCGGCAGAAAGGACGACACTCACCGTGAGAGATCTTGTCGCCGAAGATAGCGGCGAATACTACTGCATCGTTGAAAATGCGGCCGGTGCGCAAGCCTCGACAAACATTTTGCTCGATGTTCGCCGAGGTCTCGTCCATCGCTATACTTTCGACCAGGTAGCTCCCGATGATCCGAACGTTGTGGACGTCATCAGCGGTGCAAATGGGATACTAATCAACAATACGGGCAACGCACGCTTTGAAGACGGCCAGTTGATCCTCGGCAACGGCGGCGGACAGAACTCCAACGCCAATCCTCCGTTTACAAACGGCGACTACGTGGACCTGCCCAACGGGATCATCTCGGCTCTGGGTAATCTGGCGACGATTGAAACGTGGGTTACGTGGGGTGGTCCTGCATGGTCCTACTGGCAGCGAATCTTCGATTTCGGCACGAGCGATGCAGGCGAGAACTCTTCGGCGGGCGCGGGCAATGCTTACTACGTCATGATGTCTCCCTGGGGCGGCGAACGGATGCTGCGAGCCGGATACCGGAGAGGCCCCAGTGCCGACGAAAGAGTCATGGACGACGTTAACGGGCCTCTGTCCATAGGCAAGGAAACCCATATTGCGCTGGTTTGGGACGGCCGAAGCGGCATCATAAGAATGTACAGGGACGGACAGCAGGTAGGCCAGAACACCCTTCATTTCGCTCTGAGCGAGATACCTGACAACAACAACTGGCTCGGGCGCGCCCAGTGGGGCGACCCGCTATTTGTCGGGCGCTACAATGAGTTTCGCATCTACGACGTGCCTCTAAGCGCAGATGCCATCCTGGCGCATTACCAGGCGGGTCCTGACGTAGTGGACGTCGATCTGCCCTGCACGGCATATCCGGCAGGCGACGTCAACGGCGACTGCAAGGTCGACCTCACCGATCTGGCGATTGTCGCAGACACCTGGCTGACTTGCGGAGGTCCGGTGTGCGAGTAACAGCAACACGTTATTTATCGGGTGACGGGTGATGCAGCCCGCTCCGAAATCTTGATGAAGTAACTGAAGGGGCCTGCCGGATTACCGGGCAGGCCCCTGGTTTTGTAAGCAAATGGCCGCAGCATTGTCCGGAGCGCCCCTTATCCTTTGGCCGCCAGCCACACGCTCACCTTATTGAAGAATTCTATGCACTGGGCGACCTTCGGCATCGACTCAAACCAGTCGCGGGAGTATTCCAGCCCAAACATGGTCGGCTCGATACCAAGACGGTGAATCTCCTCGATAAGCTCTGTCACCTTTGCGACACCAGTCCCCCACGGCACGTCATATCCGTCAGGCCCACGGTCGTGCAGGTCATGCATCTGGATTGTAATTAGCCGGTCCTTGAGCAGTCGCACGGCCCCGATCGGATCGATCCCGGCTCGCATCCAGTAGCCCACGTCGCCGCAGGCGCCGATGCGTTTGCTGCGCCCCCGGCAGGCTTTCAGTACGCCTTCCGGGTGCCAGTAATGCGGCGACTGGTCGGGTCCGTGATTGTGCAACGCGACATTGATGTCGTACTCGTCGCAGAACTTCTCGATAGTATCGAGCGCTTCGAGCTTCGGCTCGGACATGAACGTTTCGATGCCGATCTTCCGCGCAAACTCGAAAACCCCGCGGCAGCTCGCCTCATCGCCTGGTATGTCGTGGAAGTAGTACGTCAGCATGCTCACTCCGGCTGAGTCCAGCTTCAGCCGGATTGCCTCGCATTCGGCGTCCGCCAGGCCCGGTTCGAGGTTCTTGTCGATGCCCCCGCCGACTTTCTGGAAACTAAGGCCGCCGACAAACGGCAGCCCCAGTTCGGCGGTCTTGTCGATCGTCTCGAACAGAGTGTATCTGTGAAAGGTGTATGCTTCGACACCCAATCGCCAGCCGAGTTTCTCCTGTGCGCGGATCGCCGGTGTCAATCTTGCGCTTGCAATCGTCGGCGCGTCGAGGTCGCCCAGAACGAACTGTGCCGCGGCAAGATAGAACCGCAGCATATTGCCGTCCCAGAAGACGTAAGGATTGTGTGCAATTGTCGAATAGAACACCCGCCCCCGCCCGTATCGGCGGACCCAGACCAATGCATAATCGTCGTCGGCGCGGATACAATTGCCCAACTGTCGCCCCTCAAACTTCGACCTGGCGGTATCGATGCTCATCAGCACGCGAACTCGGTCGCGAGAATAAACCTCATGGAATCTGAAGTATTCGTCGCGATATTCAAAGCCCGCCGGATCGAAGAACTGGTTAATGGGATGGTCCGGATCGTCGAGCTTGATAAACACGTGTTCGGTGCTTTCACGATGATTCGCCCCCCGTGCGCCCAGCATGATACCGAATTCCGGCCAGTCCTCGTGCGCGCCCGGCCACCGGGTAAACGCCACTGAGGTCCCGTGCACGCCCATCAGTCCGCCGCCGGCGTAAACGAACTCGACCAGATTACGTCGAAGCGCCGTATCTTCAAAAAGGTTGCCCACGGTATTGTTGAAAAACACCGCATCGAACCGCCCCAGGCTCTGCCGCTCGAAGACCGACGGATCCCTGCTGATCACCGTCTCGAACGCCCCGGTCTTTTTGCCCATCAGCTCAAACGCCTTGTTCGCCGTCGCGATCGATCCGTGGCCGCCGTAGCCCACGTTCAGATCGAAGATCAGCAGACGGCGTTTGCGCCGCGCCGCAACGACGGCGCGCTGCGGAACGGCTGCCTCGATCAGCCGCAGTTCTTCCGGCCTCTGGGCAAACAAGACCCGAGACCCGGCCGCGGCGCCTGCCGCAAACCCAAGGAAAAGCCGCCGAGTAACTTCACAACCGTTCATAGTACTGCACCTCCAGGGTTAAGTTACGTCCCGGAGCCCAGATGATCGGGCGCTCCATACAGACAATTAAACCAAATTCCGCTGGCGAATGCAAAGACATTGGAAGAGCAATTCCGAACCCGGGTAATGCGCAGCAGGCATGACAGAGACGGAAAGTTGCTTCAAAAACTCCAGCCGCGGCTGTCTGGACAGAAAAACAAGGGACGGGCGTCGGTGCCCGTCCCCCGTTGCGAATCAAAACAGGATTAACGCCCCGTAAGCCAATCCTCAGCCATCAGCGCGAAGTCTTTGATATTCACGATGCAATCGCCGTTGAGATCCGGCAGCAGTTCACCGACGACCCGGAAGCAGTCAGGGGTTCCGTCGGTCAATGTGATTTCGTCAATCAGCATTCCGCCGGTCGTCCCCGAGGCGCCCATGGAGATGCCAATGCTTATCTCGTAGAGGTCATGGAATTCCTTGGGACGACCGCTGTTGAAACCGCCGGGAATATCGGCTTGCAGCGTAACCCATTCGCCTTCCGGGACATTAGCAAGAGGCAGGATTACCCGGCCTATCCGGGCGAGGACCCACGGATAGATTCCTTGAGTAGGATCTGTAAAACCGCGACCGTCATGGAAATCGAAATAGAACCACTCGCCCGTGCTGCCCGGCAGCTTCTTGACGCGAACGCTGATCTGGTCATACGCTGCCAGATTGACCCGGCGATCACGCAGCCAGAATCGCTGGATCACGTTAGTCTGCCCCTGGAAGTCATAATCCCACTGCAGGACCTGACCGTACAGACCATCGTTCTGTATTGAATTGACCGACAGTCCGACGCCCGGTGCGGTGTCTACGTTGCCGTATACCGACTCGAGAGATACGCCTTCCAGAGCCTCCCAATACCACGCATAACTGTTCGGGTCGGCGGCATTGTACGACTCCATATCCTCCAGCACCAGCGGCGAGGGTTGAACGGGCGTGTAAGAATCACTCAGCCAGTTCTCGCTCAGGATTCGGAGGTCGCCGCCGTCCGTCTTGAGATCGTAGTCCAGGTCGCCCGCCGGAGGAACAACCGAAGCATGCGCCTGTATCTGATGCGGCTGCATTTCGCCGGCCCAGATGCACACTTCGTCCAACATACCTTCGAAGTAGCGGATTTCAGGACGGGTTCCGTTCCAGCTTCCATAGCTGTCCAATACCCATCTCTTCTCAGCACCGATCGCCAACCAGTCCAGCGTAACCGGACCCGTTGCAACGCCGCTCATCCGGGCACGTTCGATTCCGTCAACATACATGATCCAGGTGCCAAGCGATCTCATCACGACCAGGCTGTGCCACCTGCCGTCGTTTACAGTAATGCCGGAATCCCTGGCCGGGCTGAGATTATTGTTGTCGTCGCGAGCAAGCATCCGTACCCGTCCGGGCGATTCGTAAGCCCCGTCGTGGCCGATCGTGATATCGATCAACGGTGTGCCCG
>JAWLHD010000254.1:0-6327 GCA_041690555.1 Anaerohalosphaeraceae bacterium | reverse complement strand
TGCGCTGTCCAGCAGAAGGACACCGCCGGCGAGTGTGCCAAGCAGAGCCATGCTCACGCGGAACTGTCGTCCGCGGGTGCGTTCGTGCTCGCTGATTTCGTGTTCCTTAAGATTCAAGTGGTTGTGAGCCATATCCGCGCAGCCTCGTCCTACTTAGCTTGTTGTTGGTTTTCCTTTTCCTTCCTGGCCTGTTCAACCCGCCGCCTCTGCAGGTTGGGATCCGGGTTGATCTGCACGCGGATCTCCTTTTTCTTGCCGCCAGAAGACGGCTGTATGAAGAACTTTTCGTCGGCGTTGTCCAGGACCTCCTCGATAGCTTCCTGGTATATCTGCTGGATCACCAGCCTTGGGTATCGCCGGTATTCGGGGAGGAGTTTTGTCAGGTAGTCGGCATCTGCCTTAGCCCGTTCGACGACGCGCGTTCTGTATGCGCGGGCTTCGGCGAGGCGCTCCTGGGCGGCCCCGGCCAACTGGGAGAGATAGAGTTGCCGCTTCTGGTCGATTTCCTGCCTCTGTTCGTCGGTGAGGGCGTCGTCCTTCAGTGTATCGTGCATGGCCTTGAGCCGGGCGAGAACCTCGGCGGCCTTGGCGCCTCCGGCCTCGCTGAGTATTCGGTCGCGATAACTTTCGGCCTCGACCATGACCTGCTTGCGCCGGTTTCTTGCTCCGACGGAGTCATTGAACTCGCGGCTGACCTGTCGCGGCCAGGTAATGTCGGGCATCTGGAAGGCGTCGATGACGATCCCGCTTTCTATTCGGTCCAACTTGGCGGTTAATCGCTTCTCGACCTCCCGGGCGATTCGGTCGTCGTTTAGAATTGCTTCATCAATCGTGTAGTTGACCATAGTTGCAACGACGGCCTCGCCCGCGATAGCCTTGAGCAGCGGATCGACGGTTTTGGATACGACATCCAGGAAGTCCTGCCCCGGCCTGGGAGCTTCATAGTATATGTTGCGGAAGAACTGCTCAATGTCATCGACTCGGTACGTCAACTGGCATTTTGCGTGAACGATGCTGTAGTCCGATTCGGCGATGCCTTGTGCACTGTCGCTTCTTGTAAGGCAGTAGCCGTCCTTCTTCGGATCGAGGGTCGGTCCGCCGTAGTATTCGGTTCTTGTAGTTCGGAGTTTTTCCTGTTCGGTTTCGAAATACCAGAAGGAATCAATGGTGAGGGCCTGGACCCTCTTGACGGGTATCCTGATGATCTCGCTGATCGGCTCCGGCCATGCCCAGTGCAGGCCGGGACCGAGGACGTGGCGAACTTCCCCCTGTCTTGTGCGAAATTCTCGAATCCTGCCGAACTGCAGCACGAGTGCGTTCTCGTTCTCCTCGACGCGGAATATGCCCGACGTGATGAAGAGCACCACGAGGACGGCCATTATGATCTTCAGAATGAAGAAGCTGTGCCTCAGAGCCCGTGACAAGAACTCGCCGGCAAGGTCCGCCTCGCCGTGGGCCTGTATTGCCGAAACATCGCCTTCGGTTTGCTGGATATCTTTTTCCGTCATCTGGACTACGACCTCTGAATCTTTCTAATCCACCGTTTTGCGACCGTCGATACGTGGGTCAGTTCACTTCTGTCGCCCGGAATCGTCGTTCTGCAGGATCGGCGCCTTTTTCAGGAGATGAACAGGCTCGACATCGGCACCGAGGACGATAGTCGATTTTTCCTTCAGGATTTTGCGCAGGGCTTCAATATCGCGCAGGAATATCGCCAGCTCCTTGTTCTCTTCGAGCATTTTGTAGTAGCCGGCGGCCTCGGCGTCGCCGCTTCCGCGGATGGCCTTTGCCTGGGCCTCGACTATTGCCAGAAGCTCCTTGCGCTTCGATTCGGCGTCCTTGCGTATCTTGGTTGCTTCAGCATCGCCGTCGGCGATGATCTTCTGCGTGATTCGCTCGCGATCCTTCTTCATGCGTTCGAAGACGTCCTTGGTCACGAGCTCGCTGATGCCCAGACGGCGAATGCCCACGGTGCGGACCTCGATACCGTACTGGGCGGAGGCATGTGCGGTGACGTTGCGAGACATTTCGTCCTCGATCGTTTCGAGCTTGATGAGAGCCGGATCGGAGTTGACGAAGTCGCTGAAGTAGTACTTGCCGATGACCGAGTTCTGCGTATTCCGCAGGAGACTTGAGAGCACCCTTTCGGCGCCCTTTTGGTCCTTGACGGATTCGAGGAACTTCAGCGGATCCTCGATGCGCCAGACGACGTAGCTGGTCACGGTAATCGGTTCACCGCCGCGCGTGGTCGTGTCCTCCAGGACCGTCTCGTAGAGATAGCTGCGACGGTCGAATGTTCGGATCACGTGTATCGGCGGCGGCAAACGCCAATACCATCCGGGTTCTTGAATCGTCTTTCGCGGTTCATTGAAAAACGTCACCAGCTTCATCTCGGTTTCGCGAACCTGAAACGTGAAAAGAAACAGTCCCAGGACCATCAGGATGATTACCACGAACGCCAGTACCCACACATTCTTCATGTCAGTCTTGCCCTCTTATGAATCGACTTGCATCTACCTGTTAGAACGGATGGCCTCCAGGGCCTCCATGTTGAGATCGTAAAGATCTGGGGTCTGCTTTTCCTGCAGATCTATGATATAGACCTCGTCGTCGCCTTCTTCGGCGAGGATAACGTACTTGCGAATGCCCGCCAGCGTTTCTTCCAGCATCGCGAGGCGCAACTCATGGGGGTATATGGTCTTTGCGGCGTTGTACGCCTTGAGCTGGCTCTCGTAGCGTTTGCCGGTGGCCTCGGCGAGGACGACCTTTTCAAAGGCATCGCTGGATGCTTCGCTGAGGGTTCGGAAGATGTCTCCGCTGGAAGCGCGGATGGCGTGATTGAGCTGCTGCTGTAGAGCCTCAACGGCTTCTTCTGCCTGGCGAATCTCCTGCGGGTCCCGTTTGCCCTTGACTGCTTCCTTTGCGCGCTGGTATCGCCTTGCAATGTCATACAGTCCGTCGACCCATTCAGCGTCTCCGCCGGCGAGCGAAATAAGCACGCGATTTTGTTCGGCCTGCGCGGCCATGATAGCCGCGTATTTCTTCTGTATTGCGCCGATGACCTCCTGATACGTCTGGGCGACGTTTTCGTCGGGCGGCGGATGGACTCCCTCCAGGCCCAGGTATACGATCTCGATGCCGAGTCCGGCCTCGTCGGCTTTTTGGGTGATCCGGTGTGTCAGGAATTCGGCCGCTGCGGAGCGCCCCGCGCCGAAAAGGCTGCGGCGGCCATTGTCGTCGTCATCGCCGTCGGTTTCGACTTTTGCGCTGGCGGCATACCTGACCAATTCACGATAACATATCGCGTGCAGGACCTGGCGGGCGTTGACGTGGTTGTATGCATAGTCCTTCAGGTTCTTGATTCGATACTGGACGGGTACTGCCGCGACCACCAGACTAACCGGGGCGCCTTTCTGGTCACCGGCCTCCGATCCGGCGGCAACGAGCAGTTTGTCCTCTTCCTTGTAATGTTTCTCACCCCAAAGCAAGGGTTCGCGGCTGTCCTCTTCGCCTTCGGCGAGTTCAAAACCGACATTGACCTGCTGAATACGTTCAGTGTCAAAGGTGCGGGCAATGTCGAACGGCCAGGGCCATTTCAGCGTGATGCCCGGGCCTGTGATCCGGTGAAACGAACCCAACCGCTCCACGAGGGCTTCGCGGCCGGGCTCCACGACGAGAATGCAACTGAGCAGATAAAGCGTCAGTATGCAGAATAGAGCAAGAGGAAGAATCGCCTCCTCGAGCAGTTTGTAGAACCAGGTCTGCGAAACCTTGAATCCAAACTGGTAGTCAATTGCGCTTGAGAAGGTGTGCAGGATTCCGCCGGGTTCACTTACCATTCCAAGCAAACGGCTGTCAAATGCGCTGCGACTGTACTGGCCGGCAATTCGCGGCCTGTAGATGTCAAGTATGACGTTTATCGCAGTCTCAACTCCGAGCACTATCATGAGAATCGGAATCGCCCACGACAGCACATAGATCATCAGGTCCAGTTTGAAATGGTAGAGCGCCATGGCGATTGCCGCCAGAAAGGCCAGTACGGCCGAACTCAGAAGGTAACTTCCACCGGCTCGCAAGGGTTTCCACTCGGATTGGGCGCTCATGCCGGTTGCGTAACGCGAAAGCAGAAAACTGACAAATGCCACTGCGACCATGAGCACGGCGGCAAGATAATTGTACTCAAGGACTCGCTCTCTGGCGGCCTCTACGCCCCGCAGAAGCAACGTGCCCAAAGTAATCTGATAGGCAGCAATCAGAACGCTAAAAGCGGGAATAAACCACTTCTCCAGAATTTTGAGGCGCTGCTGTGCGACCGCGAAAAGCTGGCCTCGTTCGGCGTCAGCCTGGAAGATAGTCTCACTTCGCCTGGATTGTGCAAGTTGATCGATATCGAGTTTTTCCTGTTCGGCAAGACTTCGTTGATGAAACTGCACGACCAGTACGAACCAGATGAGCCCACCGCCCAATATCTGCCAACTGAGGGCCACAGAGGCCCACGACTTGTTGAAGCCGGCAATAACGAAGACCGCGACGAAGAATAAAACGCTCAGGATGAAGCCGACGATGGCCACCTGCCTTGCCCGCTTTGAGGATAACTTCATCTGCTATTTCCCGCTGATCACGAACAATTCTCAATTGGAACTTGTATACTACCGATATCTTTAACCAATCGACGCTTTACAAGCGTGAAACGGAGTACTATAACGATATCGCCCATGTGCTTATAGTCCAAACCACTGCTTTGTCAGGAAAAAACCGTGATACTGAAACTGCTCGTTATCGCAAGAAACACTTTTACCGAAGCTATCCGCCAGCCTGTCTACGCCGTGATTATGGCGTTTGCGTTGTTTCTGTTCCTGATGAGTCCTTCGGTAACAATGTATACTCTGGACGAAGATATCAAACTTCTCCGTGAGATAGGGCTAAGTACGCTGTTTCTATCGGGTTTGTTCATAGCAATATTTTCGGCAACGGGCGCTGTAACTGAAGAAATTGAAACGCGGACTATCACCACGGTATTGTCGAAGCCGGTCAGTCGTCCGACGTTTATTGCGGGCAAGTTTCTGGGGGTCGCAGCAGCCGTCGGGCTGGCTCACTACATTTGCACCATAGCACTTCTGATGACCATACGCCATGGCGTTCTTGAAAACGTAACTGACACGCACGACTGGCCGGTTCTTGTTACCGCGATCGTAGTGCTGGTAACAACATTGCTCTTAACAGCTTTTCTGAACTATACTTACGACTGGCCATTCGGCGCCGCCGGGACCGTTATTCTGGCAATCCTCTCTACCCTTGGGATTGTTTTTTTGTCGGTGGTCGACAGTGAGTGGCGGGTCAATCCGGCGGAGAACCACTTTGAAATGTTCGAAATCTACGGGTCCGTCCTGCTGTATATGGCGGTGATCATTATCGTGGCCCTGGCGGTCATGTTTTCGACTCGCATGAATCTTGTCCTGACACTGGTTTGCTGCACGTCGGCATTCCTTATCGGTCTTATTTCGGACTACTTGTTCGGGCGCTTCGCGGAGACTGCCCTGTGGGCAAAAGTGGGCAGAGTCATCGTTCCCAACTTCCAGGTGTTCTGGATAAGCGACGCCATTTATGAGGGAGCGTCGGTACCCGCCAAGTACCTTGCTGTGGGGGTAGTGTACGCAGTGCTGTACTCGGCAGGCATCCTTACTTTGGCTGTTGCACTCTTTCAGAAGCGTCAAGTCGGATGACTCGCCGGGAGTAACAGCATTTGGCCTGAACAGCGGGCCCTTGCAGTGTGGATAAGTGTGCCACGATACATACCAGTTGGTTGGTATGCATGTTATCAAGTCTCTCGAATGAGCGCCTTTTCGTCGCAATGATCCTGTTTAGAGCACTTTGCGCAGTCGCTCCAGACTTTCATGGGGAGGCTGTCACGGTCCACGCGATGGAAAGAGACTTTCTCGAAGAAGGCTGGTTCCAGTGTTAACGTGAAGACTCGGCGGACGCCGAGCCTACGGGCCTTTTCAACAGCTCCCTCGACAAGTGCCCGGCCGACGCCTTTGCCAAAGCAGTCTTTTGCAACGGCAAGCGATTTGATTTCGGCAAGATCGGACCAGACAACCTGAAGCGCGCAGCAACCGACTATTGTGCCCTCTTCTTCGGCGACCTGAAACATCTGCAACTTTTCGTAAACGTCGGAAACCGAGCAGAAGAGCATCCGATCCAACTCGGCATAGGAGGATATCAGCGAACTAATGGCTTCGGCGTCGTTTGTTTTGGCATTTCGTATGTTCATTTCGCGATTATACCTGCATAAGAGGGCCTGTACAGCCCCATTTCTGTTGGATTTGA
>JAWLHD010000253.1:0-6392 GCA_041690555.1 Anaerohalosphaeraceae bacterium | reverse complement strand
CGCAAATCTTTTTTTTATATATGGCAACACGCGACCCTCCGCAATTCACTGATTCAAATTAACGCCGTCTGACCGGGTCTTGCCGGCGGGGTTTCGGGCAGATCGGTCAGGGCGTACACAGGCGGTGAGAGGTCGAGCTTCGATGCTTTAAGCGCCCAGTCCCATTTCAGTGCTCGGCCGGTGTATGCTGTCATGCGACCCATGATGCCGCAGAGGGTGCTCTCGGTGATGTCGAGGCCGTCGCGGATCGGTTTGCCGGAGCGGATGCTGTTGATGAGGTCGGCGTGCTCCTGGACGTAGGGGTTGGGTGAGGCATCGGGCTTGAAGGCATTGGGACCAGTGATGTAGCCGGAGGCGCTGTCGATGTAAGCGCGGCCTTTGGTGCCGACGATGTGCTCGGAAACGCGATTGCTGACGCCGGCCATCTGGTGGCAGAAGCTGGCAACCTTGACGCCGTCGGGGTATTCGAACTCGATGATAAAATGGTCGAAGATGTTTCCGCCGGTGCGCACTTGTCGGCCGCCCATGCCAAGGCACTGAACGGGGTGCGACCGGAGAGCCCAATTCATGATGTCGAGATTGTGCACGTGCTGCTCAACAATGTGGTCGCCGCAGAGCCAGAGCCAGTGGTACCACGTGCGGATCTGCCATTCGACGTCGGACATACCCGAAGGTTTGCTGCGAGTCAGACTTGCGCCCCAGCCGTTCCAGTAGCATTGTGCGGCGCGAATTCGGCCGATTGCGCCGTCATGTATGCGCTTCATGATTTCGATATAGTGCTGCTGGTGGCGCCGCTGGGTGCCGCCGACAACCGAGAGCCCCTTTTGTTCGGCAAGTTTCGCTGCTTCCAACATGATTCGGATGCCCACCGGGTCGACGGCCACGGGCTTTTCCATAAAGACGTGCTTGCCGGCATCGACGCAGGCCTTGAACTGCTGCGGGCGGAAATTGGGGGGCGTGGCGAGGATAACAATGTCTACGCCGCTGGCGATGACATCCCGGTATGCGTCGAATCCCGTAAATTTCCGGTCTTCGGGCACGTTCATCTGCTTGAGGAGGGAGGGGGTATCTTCGCGGTCGTAGCGCCCTTTGCCGCCGTTGGCAAGGAGGTTGTAGCAGGAGTCGATTTTGTCACGGAATACGTCGGCCATTGCCCAGAGCTTGACGGGAGTGTTCGTGCTCATGAGTGCCTGGGTTGCAGCGCCCGTCCCACGGCCGCCGCAGCCGACAAGGCCGACTTTCAATTCGTCCGACCCTGCGGCAAAGAGATGGCTCGCCGGCACGGCAAAGGAAACGGCGACAGTCGTCTTGATAAACGTCCGTCTTGAAACTGACTTGTCTCTTCTCATCGCGTTCTCCATGAACATCGTGCCGTCGAAAACGTTTGGTTGTCCCGGGCTCTTACGTGAGCGGGGTCTGGCCCGGTGTCGCGACGGGGGCAACCGGGATCGAGCCGAATTTGTAATCCTTGGGCGACAGATCGAGCTTCGATGCCTTGAGCACCCACTCGTATTTCATCTCACGCCCCGTGTAGGCGCTCATGCGCCCGGCGATCGCGCAGAGCGTGCTCTCGGCAACCTGGCGGCCTTCATTCAGCGGCTTGCCTGAGCGAATGCCGGCGATGAGGTTTGCGTGTTCCTGTTCGTAGGGATTCGGTCGAGGACCGTTGTAGGTGTACGGGTTCTGGCCCTCGATAACGCCGGCGCGGGCTGTGCCCGTTGCGCCCACCACTCTTTCTCCGATTATGTCAGTGCAGCCCGTGATTTGACGCGCCATGCTGAGAACTCTTGCGCCGTTCGGGTATTCAAATTCCACTCCAAAGTGATCGTAGATGTTGCCGAACTCCGGCTCGGTGCGGACCTGCCGGCCGCCAAGGGACATGATTTGCACCGGAGGCGTGCCCATCGCCCAGTTGATCACGTCGATGTTGTGTACGTGCTGCTCTACCAGGTGATCGCCCGACAGCCACGTGAAATAGTACCAGTTGCGGACCTGCCACTCCATGTCCGTCCATTCTGGCTTCCGCTCGTGCCAGAAGCCCCACTGGCGGACCCAGCCCTGAACCCAATAGCATTCGCCGCCAAGGAGATCGCCGATCTGGCCGGCGTGGACGCGCTTCATCACTTCTATGTACTGCGGGTCATGGCGGCGCTGAGTACCAGCGACTATAGCCAGACCTTTCTGCTTGGCGAGTTCCGACGAGGCAAGGACCGAGCGGATGCCAACGGGATCGACGGCGACAGGCTTTTCCATGAAGACGTGCTTACCCGCTTCGATGGCGGCCTTGAGATGGATCGGCCGGAAGTGCGGCGGCGCTGTCAACAGCACCAGATCAACGTCGCAGGCGATGACCTTCTTGTATGCGTCAAAGCCGGTGAAGCAAGTTTCTGGTGTGGCGGTGACCTTGTCGGCGTGTCGCCAGGGACTGGCGGCACTCCATTCGCTCTTCTCGGCGGCATCGTTGGTCTTGAGGCTTTTCAGACAGGTCTCAAGACGATCCTTGAAGGTGTCACCCAAGGCGACGATCTCGACATTTGGGGAAGATTCGACACAGTTCTTGGCGGCGCCAGTGCCGCGAGATCCACAGCCTATGACACCCACGCGAATCCTGTCCGAACCGGCCGCGAATATCCCGGCTGCCATCGATTGCAAGTTTTTCATTCCGCTTTTCCTGCACAAAAAAATCAGATCAGACAATTTGGGTTTTGCCGGGCATTGCCACGGGTCGCATGGGCATGTCGTAGGCCAGGTCGTAGCGTCCGGGAGTCAGATCGAGCTTCGATGCCTTCATGGCCCAGTCCCAGTTCATTGCTCTGCCGGTGTAGGCGCTCATGCGGCCGAGTATGGCCGTCATGGTGCTTTCCGCCACCTGTTTGCCTTCGTTTAGCGGCTTGCCGGCGCGGATGCTGGCGATCAGGTCCTTGTGCTCCTCGACGTAGGGGTTGGGGTTGGGGCCGTCATAGCTGTAGGCGTTGACGCCATAAATGCGGCCGCCGCCGCCATGGGTGTAGCAGTCGCCCTTTGTGCCGACGATGTGTTCGCTGACATTGTCGGTGCAGCCGTTGATCTGGCGGCACATGCTGAGCACGCGGACGTCGTTGGGATATTTGAATTCCACGGCGAAGTGGTCCCAGATGTTGCCCTGGGTGCGGACCTGCCGGCCGCCCATGCCCATCGCCGAAACAGGGTGCCCGCCCATCGCCCAGTTGACGATATCGAGGTTATGGACGTGCTGCTCGACCATGTGGTCCCCGCTGGTCCAGACAAACCAAGGCCAGCTTCGGCACTGCCATTCCATGCCGGTCATGGAATCTTTTTCCCACCACTTCCAGTAGCCGATCATGTCGCCGCCGTTCCAGAACGCCTGTGCGGCCTTGATCTCGCCGATCGCGCCGTCCTGGACGCGATTGAGGAGCTCGACATAGTGCTTCTGATGCCGTCGCTGGGTGCCTGCGACGATGGCGAGGCCTTTTTTCTCGGCCAGCTCCGACGAGGCAATGACGGACCGGATGCCTGCCGGACAAGTCGCGGCGGGCTTTTCCATGAAGACGTGTTTGCCGGCTTCGATGGCAGCCTTCAGATCGAGCGGGCGGAAGCCCGGCGGTGTTGCGCTGATGACGAGGTTGACATCGGCGACCGCGCAGACTTTCTTGTTGCACTCAAAGCCGGTGAACATCGTTTCGGGGCTGACCTTGAAGCGGTCCGGGGATTTGCCTTTAATTGTGGCTGCGGCTCCCTTGAGACGGTCTTCGAAGAGATCGCCCATGGCGACGATTTCGACGGCGGGATCGGCGTTTAGGCAGTCGATTGCGGCGCCGGTTCCGCGTCCTCCGCAGCCGATGAGCCCGACGCGGAACCGGTCCGACCCGGCGGCGAATACGCCTTGGGCGCCCACCCCGATTGCGGCCAGCGAAAGGGCGCTGGTTTTCACAAAGTCGCGACGCGTCTGATTCTTCATCGCATGTCCCTGTTTCATTACACGCTCCTTATGACATGTCTTATTCACTCTTCCAATCACAGCCAACCCTTGCACAAACGACCGCACTTGCGCTTGTCCTCACTTCAGGCGTTCCAGATAGATGTTGCGGAACTCAATTGGAGAACCTTCGCTTTGGAGGCATATCCACCCGGCGGTGTCGGTCGCCTTGCGGCCTGCGTTCTGAAGACGACCGTTGACGTATAGCATAATCGTGTCATGCTTGCAAACGATGTCATAGCTGTTCCATTCGCCGGCTCTTTTCTCCGTGCTTTCGAATTTCTTTGGCAGCACAACATACATCTTCTCATCGCTTTGTGTGTGTTCTCCATTTGCGGTAATGCCGGTGTGGCGAATGAGAACGAAGTCGCCGGCGTTTCCGGCCTTGAGCTGAGCCTCGATGCAGCGAGGCCAGACCTGATCTTCGCCGCTGGCATGAAGGAGTACACCGCTGTTGGTGGGCTCGTCGACCCATCGCCATTCGAGGTGCAACTTGTAATTGGAGTACTCCGAGAGCGTGCGGATATAGCCGTTCGGCTTGCCCGCACAATGAATCACGCCATCCTTTACCGTCCAGACACTGTTGACGTCTACTGACGGATCGTCGACGTGCATCTTCCAGCCCGCAAAATCCTTGCCGTTGAATAACTGCGTTTGCTTGGAGCAGCCCATACAGACCAGCATTGCGGTGACGACGGGCAGCACAAGACCTTTGATACTCATTACCTGCTCCTTTGGCTCATGTTGAAAGTTATTAGAGAAACGCCCCGAAGGGATCCGTTCGTGTTGGTTTACGCCTCAAAACTGTCGGCCCGGCGGTAAGCTTCAATAAAGGCTGTCTCACCCTCCTTGCCGCCTTTGCTTCGGCCGTGTTCGCAGCAGAGTACGCCGTCAAATCCTTTTCTGTAGATGTGACGAAATACGTTCCTGTAGTTTATCTCGCCGGTGCCGGGTTCTCTTCGGCCGGGGTTGTCGCCGATGTGGAAAGCGCCGATCATATCCCATGAACGATCTATGTTGGGAATAAGGTTGCCTTCGGTGATCTGCTGGTGGTACATGTCGTCAACGATTCGGCAGCACGGATGGTTAACCGCCTTGCAGATCATGTAGGTTTGAGGCATACCATAGAGGAACTGTCCGGGGTGGTCCCAGCGGTTAAGGGGCTCAAGGACGATCATAACCTTGTCCTTTTCCACAATTTCGCATGCACGACGCAGGACCTCGATAAGATTGGCGGTCTGGTAGTCATGCTCCCATCGCTGATCGACCTTTCCGGGTACAACGAGCATGCCTTCACAGTTGGTGCGCTTGACTACCTCCTTGCCGCCATCAATTCTCTTGAGAAACTCGTCGATGGCTTCCTTGTTCCTGGTCATCAGGTTTGAATCGCCGAAGTTGGGGTAAACTACGTACGGTCCGAGTTTCATGTCGTGCTTGGCGATCTCCGCGGCTATCTTCTCTTGGAGTTCAACCGGTTTGCCGCCGAGGCCATTATCGAACATGGCGCGGAAACCCTGGTCGGCCGCGAACTTGATGTTGTCAATTACGTCGTTGCCGACGTGGGCGCGAAACGTCCCCAGGTCGGGCCCGTAGCGGAGTTTGAACTTCGATGCGTTAGACTTCTCAACGTCCTGCGCAGATGCGCTTGGAATGCCAGCCGAGATAGTCGCCCCTGCCGCAATACCTGCGGCCAGAAAGTCGCGACGGTCCATCACGTACCTCCTTATTAATACAGGATTCAGATTATCCCCCGGCTATACCCTAAACAGGGTGATTGTAGCAGATCGCCCGGCGACCGTCAAGCGTTTCGGACCCAAAGTTCTGCGAACGTTTGTCGGCAGTTCTGTGTTCAAAATCCGACCGGCGCAACATCAATAGTGTTGAGCAGTATGCGATCTGCGGCTATGATGGTCGCCCAAAGCCTTTGAAAGATATATCACTTGGGCAGGTCGGATGATGCAGGATAGGTTTGATGCGGCAGAGGTCTTCAGAATCGCCGAACAGATCGAGCGAGACGGGGCCGCTTTTTACCGGCAGGCCGCCGACAGGTTCGCTGATTCGGACATCGGGGGTCTGCTGGCAAAACTGGCCAGTTGGGAGCTCCTGCACGAGCGTATATTTGCGGATATGCGCAAGCTTTTGGAGGCACAGCAGCCATCTTCGGACACAGAGAAGTGCCGCTCGATGGCGTCACTCAGTGAGTTCACAATTCGAGACGCTTGGAGGCGTGGAGCGGCAAGGCTGGGCAGCGTCCCAGAGTTGATCGAGCTCGCGACGAAACTGGAGCGGGATTCGATCATTTTTTACGAGGGGTTGAAGGGTTTTGCCGCAAACAAATCCGCAGTCGAGCAGATTGACCGAATTATCGGCGAGGAACATCTACACATCAAGGCGCTGCGCGAGATGCTGTAATCGG
>JAWLHD010000252.1:0-6405 GCA_041690555.1 Anaerohalosphaeraceae bacterium | reverse complement strand
TCCTGACCGGCATCTTTCTCGGTGCCTATGGCCAGAACACCGCTCGACGACGCCGCTGGGACCCGGCACACAGGGATGACCTTGCCGACCTCCTCGACAAGGTCGCCCGAATCCCCGGCCTGCGCCGCGTCCGCCTCAGCTCCCTCGAACCAGCCGACGTAACCGACCGCCTGCTGGACGTTTTCTGCTCCCGCGAGAACATCGCCCCCCATTTGCACCTGCCCCTGCAGTCCGGCTCGGACCGCATACTGAAGCGCATGTGTCGTCAATACCGCCTCGACGACTTCCGCCGCAGCGTGGAC
The DNA here is from genome assembly GCA_041690555.1 of Anaerohalosphaeraceae bacterium. Taxonomy (GTDB): domain Bacteria; phylum Planctomycetota; class Phycisphaerae; order Sedimentisphaerales; family Anaerohalosphaeraceae; genus JACZKQ01. Next base: position 6,103 of record JAWLHD010000252.1, on the reverse strand, counting down.
AAACTCAACGCTCGCCTCGACAGACCCGCAATTACGACCGATATAATCGCCGCTTTCCCCGGCGAAACCGATGACGACTTCGCCGCAACCATGGCACTGATGCGCCAGACCGCCTTCGCAAAGACTCACATCTTCACCTTCAGCCCCCGCAGCGGAACCCCGGCCTCTCGAATGACCCCGCGCGTTCCCGCAAATGTCGCCCGCCGGCGATCCCGCACACTCCAGGAATTGGACATTCAACTGCAAAATGAATTCCGACGCAGGTTCAAGGGTGAAGAGGCGACCGTCATCGTCGAGGCCCTCGATCCCCCCCGCGGCCGATGCGAACGCTACTTCATGGTCCAATTTCAGCACGGCGACCATGCTCAGCTCGGCCAGGTCGTCGCCGCCACAATCACCTGACTTTGTCAACCCCGTCAATAAATGCCCTCGTTCGGCAGCACAACCTCGAATGTAGTCCCTCGCCCCGCTTCGCTTTCGACCTTGATCTAACCTCCATACGCCTCGACGATCCGCTTGGCCACCGCCAGCCCAAGCCCCGAATCCTTCAATCGCCCCTCAGGCTTGACGAAAGGCTCGAATATCTGCTCCAGCATCTCTGGGGAAATCCCGCCGCAGTTGTCTATGAAACGCAGCAAGAAGCGCCCCCGATCTATTTGCGCACTTATCATCAGCTTGTTTTTGCACCCTGGCGCCGCCGCGTCTATGGCGTTTTGCACCAGAATGAAGAACACCTGCTCAAGCTCACGCGGCGATATGCGAACGTAAGGCAAAACGTCCATCCCAGCCGTGCCAAGCTCCATCCCAGCCCGCTCTGCGACCTCCCCAAACACCGTGATTATCTTCTGCGCAGTCTCCTTCAGGTCCAGTGGCGCCGCTGCATCCGGTGGTGTGATCTCCGCCGTCGCATAAAACGTGTGGATGATACCCTCGGCCTCCTTGATCTTGCCGAGGCCTTCCCTCGCGTTCATGGAAACCTCTTCTGTGGATGCTCGCTCCCTCAAACCAATAAGCACCCGCTGCATAAACACACACGCCACCCCCAAAGGCTCCTCGATCTGCCGCGCCATCCGCTCGCTAAGCGTGCCAAGCGTAGCCATCTGCCGCATACGCGACATCTCTCTGCGATACTCGTCCCGTTCCCGCTCCGACGCCACTTGCGAAGTGATGTCGACCGCAACCCCGACCAGCCCTGCGTTCTCGCCGCCGGCATCATGCATCGGACCAAGGAACATCTCGAAGAAACGCCCCCCAGTCTCCACAGTCAAGACCGCTTCGTTACCCTCAATAACGCCGCGAAACCCATCGACAAAAGAAGACGCATCCCCAAAAACCTCCTCCAGATGCCGTCCGACAACCGCTTCTCGCGGCAACTCCAGCGCAGACATCGACCTGCCTTCGGCAAAAGTTATCACTCCGCCGCCGTCTGCCGTGAAGAATATAACCGGCGCCTCGCCCGCGACCGCCCGAAAGCGAAGATCGCTCTGACGAATCCGGTCCCGTGCCTCCCAGTAGAAAATGCTCAAAGCCCGAATAATCCCGTACGCCATCGCAATTGCGCACGCGCTCCGAAAAACCTGCACCGGCACACCTGCATACTCGGCGAAACGCGCATAATTGAAAACCGACGCCGGAAAAAATTCCGCTCCCCTGACCACCAGCCCCGCCAGGATCGCATACAGAAAAAACGACCCCGAAGCGATCTTCAGCCCCGCCGTGATCCCCGCCGATCTGGCCTTCCTCACCTCCGGCAACTGCATCGCCAGCGCCAATCCCGTAAGTGCCGCCCCCGGCGCGCAAAGAAGATACCGCGACCAGATATCCCATGTCGTAAAATTTCGCTCGCCCACCAGAAAAACCGCAAGCCAGATCACCCACAGCACCGGTGCCGCGAATCTAAGCGCACCCGCGCCGGGCCTGTTCGCCGCTATTGCACGTGCGCCGAATTGAACCATGAATATGAACGACACCGGCAGCGTAAACGCCCGAACCAGAACCAATGCCCTCGACTCCGAAAACGGTTCGATCAGCAGGAACATATCAAGCCACTCGTTGACCCCGTGCAGCAGCCCGAAACCCCCTATCAGGTATAAATGCTCCGCAAGCTTGAACTCGCTGTCCTTCTTCGGATATACAGCGACCGCAAACCCCAGCGCAAAAAACGCCAGCCCGTAGATGAAGAATACCGCAACCATACCTGACCCGATCCGAGGCCCCGCGTAGGCCCCAATTACCGCTGCCTCTTCAGCAGCTTTGCCGCATCCTTGGCGAAATACGTAATCAGGATGTCCGCGCCCGCACGCTTGATCGCCGTCAGCGACTCAATCATCGCCTGCTCCAGATCCAACAGGCCCGCCTTCGCCGCCGCGTGCAGCATCATGTACTCGCCGCTAACAAAATACGCCGCCAACGGAAGATCGAACTCCTGCCGCGCGCGATAAACCACGTCGAGAAAACAAAGCGCAGGCTTGACCATGATTATGTCCGCCCCCTCCTCAATGTCCAGAGCAATCTCCCGCATCGCCTCGTCGCTGTTCGCAGGGTCCATCTGGTAAGTCTTGCGGTCTCCGAAAGAAGGCGCCGACTCCGCAACGTCCCTGAACGGCCCGTAAAACGCCGACGCGTACTTCGCCGCATAAGACATGATCGCCGTCTCTTGAAATCCCTCCGTTTCCAGCACCCCCCGTATCACGCCTATCCGCCCGTCCATCATATCCGAAGGCGCAACAATGTCCGCACCCGCACGAGCATGCGACACCGCCATCCTCGCCAGCAGCTCGCACGAACGGTCATTCTCAACCTTGCCGTCCTTGACGATCCCGCAATGCCCCGTCTCCGTGTACGCACAAAGGCAAACGTCCGTGATGATCAAAAGCTCCGGACAAACACTCCGTATCTCGCGAATAGCCTCCTGAACAACTCCGTCCGGCGCCCATGCCTCCGAACCGACCTCGTCCTTCTTCTCCGGCAGCCCGAACAGCAGAACCGCCGGAATCCCAAGCGCCGCAACCTCCGCCGCCTCGTGACCGATCGTATCCGGCGAAAAATGACAGCACCCCGCCATCGAAGCCACAGGCTCCTTCAGACCACGACCCTTACGAACAAACAAAGGATAAACCAGGTCGTCCACACCCACGGAAGTCTCCCGCACAAGGCGCCGCATCGTCGCGCTTGACCGAAGCCTCCGCATGCGATTTTCCGGAAAAACCATTTCGAAACTCCCTCGCTGCAACACTTCAATAACACTCGCTGCCGCAGTATAATCAGCATAACCGGCACAGTCCACCACGTTCTTCGCCGCCGCAAGGCCTTTATCCCATCGGCCGATTCGCACCAGGACTTGCCGCCGCTCTTCTGCTACATCAGGCCCTCCAGACGCCCCGAGCCGACATGCCCGCATTCCACCTCGCCCGGCAGACGACTCTATTGGGACCTCCACCATTAGCCGCCCAGTGACCACCCCTCATGCCGCCGCTGCAAATTTGAAAAATTACGGCTCCCGCCATAAAAGGACGATTACTATAATCAGCCTGCTCGCACATCGCCGCCGTCGGCGAGCGTCAAGCGGGCTTCTGCGGGGGATACACGAAGCTTGGACAGCTTTTGCGATATGGGACTTCGCCGGTGTGCGGTCGTTGTGGCGCACCCGGATGACGAAACGCTCTGGGCCGGGGGGACGATCCTGACCAATCCACGCATCGAATGGACCATCATCACTCTCTGCCGCGCCGGCGATCCCGACCGCGCACCCCGCTTCCACAGGGCCGTTGAACTCCTCGCCGCACAAGGCGCAATGGGCGACCTCGACGACGGTCCCGAACAGCGGCCTCTACCCCCTTCCCGAATCGAGCATACAGTCCTCGCGCTCCTCCCCGAACACCGATTCGACCTTATCCTGACCCACAACCCGCAAGGCGAATACACCCGCCACCGACGCCACGAAGAAACCGCCCGCGCAGTCGCCTCCCTCCTTGCCGCCGACCGCCTCTTTGCCGACCGCGCACTATCCTTCGCCTACGAGGACGGCCGCGGAGCCTACCTCCCAAGACCAGTTGCCCACCCCGACGTACTCGTCGAACTCCCCCCACACGTCTGGCAAAAAAAGTACGACATAATCACCTCGGCCTACGGCTTCGCCCCCGACAGCTTCGAAGCCCGAACAACGCCTCGCCGCGAAGCTTTCAACAAACTGAAAACACATGGAACAAAGCAAAGGCAGCATCATGAAGATACTCGTCCTCTATGACTATCCGCCCTCGCCAGCCGGCCTCGCCACACAGGGCGACCTCCTCTACAAAGGCCTCAAGGAACTCGGCGTCGACGTACACGCCGTCAACTACGAATCCGCACAGGAAAAGGAATGGTACTACCGCTGGTTCCGACCCGACGTCGCCGTCGGTATCGGCTACTGGGGCTACACCCCCCACCTCGTACTCCACCCCCAGCGATTCGGCATAACACCCATCCCATGGCTCGTCGCCGACGGCTACGTCGCCAACTACCGCGACATCCTCGCCAACCTCCCGCTGATACTCGTAACATCCTCCTGGGTAAAGAAAGTCTACATGCGCGACGGACTCCCAGGCGACAACATCGAAGTCCTCCACGTCGGAATCGACACCGACGCATTCCACCCCAGAGACAAAAACGACCCCAGGATCAAAACCGTCCGACAAAGCCTCGGCATAAACGACGACCAGATCATCATCCTCACCGTCGGAGGCGACGGCGCCTCCAAAGGCGCACAGGAAGTCATGCACGCACTGGCGATCAATGACCGAAAGGCCCCCGACTGGAAGTACGTGTGCAAAGTCTGGCCGCAGGCCCGAACCGACCAGCAAAACTCCGCCGACATGCACCTGGCCACACAGCTCGGCATCGAGAAAAACGTCATCTACGCCACCAGCCGCGTCTCGCGCAACTTCATGCCCTGGCTCGTCGCCGCCTGCGACATCTACGCCGCACCCTCCCGGCTCGAAGGCTTCGGAATGATACAGATCGAAGCAAACGCCTGCGAAAAACCCGTCATCGGCATCAAGGCCATGGGTATGCTCGACACACTCGTCCACGGCAAAACCGCCTTCCTCGCCGAGGTCGCCCAGCAGGTCATGCTCCGCGAAACTATCCTCGCCGACGATTCCGGCGGCAACTCACGACACGTCTTCAAAAAACCCCGAATCGTAGACTACCGCGCCAGTGTGCACGATATCGCCAACTACCTCATGGACCTCATGACCGACCCCAAGCTCCGACTCCGCATGGGACGCGAAGGAAGAAAAAGGGTCGTCGAGAACTTCGACTACCGCGTCATAGCAAAACGCTTCGTAGACATCGTATCCGAACGGCTGGGGATATCCTGACATGAACGCCAAGGAAAAACAACTCGTCGAAAAAGCCAAAGACGCCGCACTCGAAGTCCTCCTCCACAACCGGCGAGGCCCATACCGCGGACTCCCGCGAACAGCCGGCTGGGGATACCCCGAACCGTATACACGCGACCTCATGATCGCCGCCTTCGGAATACTCACCACCGAAAACGAAAAACTCACTCACTCACTCAAACGCGTCCTCGAAAACGCCGCATCCAATCAGAACCGCCTCGGCCATGTCCCCTCCCTGATACACGATCCCCTCGACCGCGGAGCGAGCGACTGCACCCCCCTGTTCCTGATCGCCGTCGCACTCTATAGACGCGCCGCCGCCCGACCCGACTTCCTCCAAACCGCAGTCGAAAAGGCAATGACATGGATGGAATACCGAAGCCCCTACTGCGGAGCCCTCGTCGGACAACTCCCAACAAGCGACTGGCGCGACGAACAATGGGTCCTCGGCTACGGCCTCTACGTCAACGCCCTCGTCCACCTCTACCTCAAACTATACGGCCAAAACGACCGAGCCGAACAGCTCCGCCAGGAAATGCACCAGTTCGTCATCGAAACCCGCTCCCCAAAACGCCACATCCGCGAAGGCCTCGTCCTGAAGAACCGACCCTACTACGCCCTCTGGGCATACAAAATCTATTCCAGCGAAAGATTCGACCTCCTCGGCAACAGCCTCGCTGTCCTCTCTGGAATCGCATCCCCGACACGCGCAAAGCAGATCA
>JAWLHD010000251.1:0-6411 GCA_041690555.1 Anaerohalosphaeraceae bacterium | reverse complement strand
AGAAGCCTTCATATCTCAATTGGGCGGCATGGCATTCAGGGAACTTTTTGTCTTATCGGCATTATCAGCGTAGTCATTTTTTTCGTAAAATCCCATATGACCGCAAATTTTTTGGTTGCGTTGCGGTCGAGGGCGGATAGAATGCTTCCAAGCAACGGCTCAGAGTGCCGTTTGCAGACATCAAAGCGGCTCAGGGCCGGGTAATCGGCCTTTTGCATGGAAAGCAAAGTCAAGGGAAGTGAACGGAAGGTTTTTAAGGAGACGGAAATGAAGAAAGGGATGATTCTTACAGCGGCAATGATGGTTCTTTCGTTGTGCGGCGCAGGTTGGGCCCAAGGGGATGTGGGCATAACGTTTGACGCCACCTGGGTGAGCAAGTACATCTGGCGAGGTTTCGACCGGCTGGACGACAAGGCGGCATTCCAGCCAAGCGTGATGTTAGACTACAATGGTCTGAACCTCGGTGTTTGGGGTTCATGGGCCGGGTCGAGTCAGGGCGGGGCAAGTTTCAGTACTGTAGATGCGACGGAATTGAATTACATCGTCGGCTACAACGGTACAGTCAACGGCGGGGAGGCTTTACAGGTCGATTATGCCCTCACATATGTATACTATGATTTCATCGATCAGCCGACCAGGAACGCCGACACGCATGAAGTGAGCCTGTCGATTGCCTTGCCGCAGATCATCGGCTGCGGGCTCGTGCCGCGGTATACGGCGGCGTACCTCTGGGACGTCAGGAGCGGCGGTCCGGCGCGCGACGTGACCGGCTGGATTCATGAGTTCGGGCTGGACTACAACTGGATAGTCGGCGAGATATTCCCGAACAATCCGCAGCAGATTATTACTTTCAGTTGGGATATTACATATAATGACGGTGCAGGGTCCATGTATCCGGCCAAGCAGGTTGAGCACGACTGGTCGCACATGACTTGGGGTGTTACGACCGAGATCGGTGTGCCGTGGGGCGGTACGTTCCGGCCTGGCTTGTATTACCAGACATCGATGGAAGATTCAGTGAACAAGAATGACGAGTTCTGGGTCGGGCTGTCTTACGGGCTGAAGTTCTAAGCCTTTCGAGAAAAGCAGTTGATTACGAAGGCCGGTGCGATGCCGGCCTTCTTTTTTGCGCATTTTGGCAGCGGGCGTTGCGGCAAGGCGGAAGCACAGGCTTGTTTTGTGAGAGAGAGTGCCTATACTAAGAGCTCTTTGCCGCTTAGGACAGCTTTAGTTGGCACCGTTGTGGTGCGGCGGGGCGGCGGGGTCATTGAACGTCAGTAAGGTATTTATATGGCGAAGATTACGAAACTGGATGATATTGTGTCGCTTTGCAAGCGGCGCGGGTTTATTTATCAGTCGAGCGAGATATACGGCGGGCTGGCGAGCTGCTATGACTACGGGCCTTTGGGGGTGGAACTTAAGCGGAACGTTCGCAACGCGTGGTGGAAGCGGGTGGTTCAGATGCGGGACGACGTTGTGGGTTTGGATTGCAGTATTCTGATGCACCCGATGGTGTGGAAGGCATCGGGTCATGCGGATAAGTTTGCGGACTTGGTTACGGTTTGCCGCAAGTGCAATACGCGGTCGCGTGTGGATCATCTGGCCGATGACGGTGAGGAGCACACAATGCACGTGCGGCCGGAGGCGGCGATGGCCGAGGCGGGGAAGTTAGCCAGGAAGAAATGTCCGGCGTGCGGGACGGTGGGGCAGTTCACGGAGCCGATGGCGTTTCGGTTGATGTTCGAGACGGAGATGGGGGCGAACGTGGACGACAGCATGACACTGTTCCTTCGGCCGGAGACGGCTCAGGGGATCTTCGTGAACTTCCGGAATGTGCTGGACTCGACGCGAGTGAAGATCCCGTTCGGGATTGCGCAGATCGGCAAGAGCTTTCGCAACGAGGTGACAACCAAGGCGTTTATCTTCCGCACGCGGGAATTCGAACAGGCGGAGTTGGAGTTTTTCTGTGCGCCGGGGACGGACGACGAGTGGTACGAGTACTGGAAAGGTGAACGATTCAGGTGGTATACGGACCTCGGGATCAGCAAGGATAACCTGCGGCTGCGGGAGCACGATCCAGATGAACTTGCTCATTACGCCAAGGGATGTGTCGATGTGGAGTACCGATTCCCGTTCGGGTCGGGTGACTGGCAGGAGTTGGAGGGGATAGCGAACCGGACGGACTTCGACCTGCGGCAGCATCAGCGGGGGATGCGGACGATGAACGACTGGTACGAGGCCGGGCGGGACCTGGCCAAGATTACGCTGAAGGAGGAGGATGCCGATTACGTGAAGGGGCCGCTGTCGTACTTCAACGACGAGACAAAGGAACGGTTTGTGCCGTATGTTATCGAGCCGAGCGCAGGTATCGACCGGAGCACCCTGGCGTTCCTTGTGGATGCGTATGACGAAGAGCAAGTGAAGGGCGAGACGCGAAACCTGCTACGTTTTCACGCGGATCTGGCGCCGGTTAAGGCGGCGGTGTTTCCACTGGTGAAGAAGGACGGGATGCCGGAGATGGCGCGGAAGATCTATGATGATTTGAAGTCGCGGTTCTCATGTTTCTATGATGAGAAGGGGGCGGTTGGTCGTCGTTATCGGCGTCAGGACGAGGCGGGGACGCCTTTTTGCGTGACAGTTGACGGTCAGACTAAAGAGGACGGTACGGTTACGGTTCGGGATCGGGATTCGATGGAGCAGGTTCGTGTAGCGGTCGATCAGATTCGTGGACACTTGATGGAACGGCTGGGGATGTAGCCGTCCGCGGCCACGGCAAGAAGGGCCGGTAAAATGATCGAAAAAACGGCCGGGACGAGGCGCGGCCGGATGATTCGGGCGCTAGAGTTTACATATGCCGCGGAGCGGTGTATTGCGGCTGCGGTGTTGGCTGCGGTGCTTATGGCGGGGCTGTTTGTGCGGGCGCCCTGGCGGGTCAACGCGATTGCATCGGTGCTGCTTGCCAATGTGGTGCTGTCGCCGTGGAAACTGCGGCTCTTGTTCGACATTGCTGTGATCGGCGTGGTTGCGGGGGTGGCGATATGGGTTGTGACACCCAATAACGACGTGGGGTTTTGGCGGCCGCACAGCTTCGATGTGGACGTGGCGCGGGCTGAGGCTGCGCGGGCGATTACAAAGGAGGAGAATGCGGCGGCGTTGTATGCGGAGCTCTTTTCGGCGTATGATTTTGAGGACTTCGAGATCGGATTGTATGCTTCGGATGCCTACGGGGATATGCTGACGCGGCGGTGGACGGATGCGGAATTTCCCGAGGCGAGGGCGTGGCTGGCGGACCATGCCGAAGCTTTTGCAATGCTGAAGGAGGCGACCGACATGGCGCAGTGCCGGTTTTCACTTGCGACGACACAACTTGAGCGCAATGCACAGATGCTGCGAACAAACCTTATGAAACGGTGGGGGCTTGTGCTGACTTGCGCGGTGAACAGTGATTTGGGCGAGGGGCGCAACGCGGCGGCAATGGAAAAGATCAGGATCTTGCGGCGTATGGCGCAACACATGTATCAGCAGCAAATGCTTCTGGATATGCCGCGGGGTCTTGAGGTGGAGCGGATGGCCTATAATGCGATGGGTCGTTTGATCATGGAGGGCGAGCCGACGCAGGAGGATATTGGTGAAATGGAGCGGTGGCTTTGGGGGGTGGAGGATTCACTGGAGGCGGACTGGAGGCAGGTTTTTGAACATGAGAAACTGTATATAAAGCAAGTTGCCGGTCTTCTGTATGAGGTGAATGAGGGCGGCAGTGTGCGATTGAGCCGCCATGCGGTGCTTGCGTTCGATCATCAGTTCAGGATGGGACTTCATATAGTGCGGCGGATGGAACATGCGCCGCGCGTGACGGCGCTCGTGCTGTGGTTTGCGATTCCGCATCGTCCTGAGCGTTTGGGCAGGGTGATCGATCGGATATTCGCGCGATACTTCGATGAGATGTCTCATCCGGGCGGGGAGGAGGCGCTTCGGCGGCGTGTCGGGGACCCGGAGTTGAACTACAAGGGCATCATAGAACTGGCGGCGTGGCGCACGGTGAACTGGGTTTATCCTTTGAGGCAGCAGTGGGCCAAGCGTCTGACGTTCCGAAATGCAGCGCTTGTGCTGATATTGCTGAAGCGGCACCATGCGGCATACGGAGACTGGCCTGAGGCGCTGGAGGAAATGGCTGATGTGGCGGGTTCAGGGATATTCTTGGACCCCATCAGCGGCGAGCGTCTTCGATACCGGAGGAACTCTGAAGGGTTTATGTTGTACAGTATCGGCAGGAACGGCATCGACGAGGACGGGCGGGGCAACCCGAGGGATGGAACCGATGATGTTATGATATGGCCGGCGAGGGCGTCGATTCTCGATGCGGCACTTCTCGATGGGCAATGAACAAGAATGCCACACGGCCGGCAGAAGCCGGGCGGGGGGATGTCCGATAACCGCACAAAGCGGTGAAGGAGTACTACCTGAACTGGGAGAGTCGATGATACCGGCGGGGGCAATAAAACCGGGTGTTTGTGCGTCTACCCTGCTGAGAAGCTGAAGCGGCAAGGAGTGCTGGAGCCGGTAATCCATAATTATTCGACTCGGAAATGCGCGTCAAAAAAGTGTCATAGCGCGCATCGATCTGTCGATAAGTGATTGTCGGGGCAGGTGAAAGGGAAAAAATTGCCATGCGTAAGCGTGCATTTATTCGGACGGATCGCAAAACGATTAATGCATGATTTCTCAAAGTCAGCGGTATTTGCTTGACGTGATGGAAATCCTTGATACAATGCGATTGTTGGCAGGGCCGGTTGGGGGACCCGTGGGGATATGTTATTCAACTAAACAAAAGCCGAACGGGAAGTGCGTGCGACAAGTAAGCCCCATAATCATTATGATGCTGCTCTGTGCGGGATGTTTATCCATCTCTGCGGCATGGGGCGATGTTCCGTCCGGCGAGGCGGTGTCGGCGCCGGCGGACCCCGAGGGTGATGCGGCTCGGCAGCTTCGGATCTATGAGGAGACTCTGCTTCGCGGTTCGACGGACCAGAGCCGCACCGACGCGGCGGTGGAGCTACTGCGTCGCGGCGACAATGGGGCTTGGGAAGTTTTGCTGAAAGCGCTTCTGAACGCCGACAATGCGGCTGCTCGTCAGGCGGTTTGTCGGGGACTGGTTGTGAGCCGTTCCTGGCCTGATACAACCCGAAGCCGCAAGCCATTTCTGGAACCGCTTCTTGGTATTCTTATAGATGAAGGTGGGCTTAATGCGCGTCTTGCAGCCGAGGCGTTGTTAGTGTTTCGTTATGCCGAGGTTGGGGATCGTCTGGGACGTCTTGTAAATATGGCCGACCGCCAGGTGCGTCTGAACGCCATCTACGGGCTGCGTCTATGGCCGGACAAGGAGGCGATACTTCAACTGGTCGATTTGCTGGATGACCCTGATGTGGAGGTAGCCGCGGCGGCCACGGCGGCTCTTCCGTACTGGATCGGCAGCGGGGGCAACAAACAGGCGATCCGCGAAGAGCTTCAGCGAAAGAGTCCCGATGAGATCATCAAGGCGCGACTGGAGGGTCTTGGTCAGCAGATGGCTCGTTTGGAAGCTGAGCGGGAACTTTGGAAAAAGCTTTACTTAGGGGCATTGGATCGCGAATACGAAAGATCCGACGAGGACGCCAAAGGTCGCAGTCTGGTTGAACGCATGGCTTCGGAACATGCGCCTGTGCGGCTTTGGGCGGTCAACAAGTCGAGGGCGTTTACGGGTCCTCGTCCGAAGGCGTTTCGGGACAACCTGCTGGCTCTGCTTTCGGATCGGGAGCGTGAAATCAGGCTGGCGGCGGCGCGTGTTCTGGCGAACATGAGCGTGCTGGACCCTGCTGAAAAGCTTCTGGCTCAGTTGAAGGTTGAGACTTATCCGGAAGTGAGCCTGGCGATATTCGATGCCCTCGGGGAGGCATGTTTTTTTGCGTTTTCTCCGGGGTCGCCGATAAGCCTGGACGAGTCAATACGGGGTGAGACGCTTGCGATCGCCGCGACGTATCTACGGAACAAGGATGGCCGCGTTGCCGCTCAGGGTGCTTCGGTGCTGGGCAAGTTGCTGGAGCTGAACAACCTGGAAGATGGCGGGTTCGAGGAATACTTGCAGTTGCTTGCCGATCGTTATGAACAAGTTTCGGGTGAGGGGTCGGTGCTTCGCGGCGAGCTGCTGGACGTGATGGCCCGGCTTTGCGGCATCGGCAAGCATCGGCAGCGTGCATGCCAGCTTTACCGGCAGTATTTTCTTGCAGGTCTGGAGATGAGCGACGACCACTCGGTTCGTGAGGCGTCAGCGACCGGTCTTGTCAACATAGATCGTACGTCGGCGTTTCGACTGTTAAAGGACCTGGGTCTGGCTAACGATGCGAGCCTGGTTGTTCGTCGCACTGTTGTTCGGCT
>JAWLHD010000250.1:0-6417 GCA_041690555.1 Anaerohalosphaeraceae bacterium | reverse complement strand
ATAATACCATTCGGCCCCTCCCCCGGCAACCCGCAGCCCGAAAAGTCCTTTATCGTCGTTTAAGACCCATAAAACCACCACAAACCCCCGCCTTGACATAAAACGCCCGATATAATACAGTGTTATCACTGCTCCAGAAAACCAGCAAGCGAAAGGAAAACACGATGGATAGAAGATCATTCCTGAAAACAACCGGCATCCTCGCTGCCCAAACCGCCGTATTGTCCGCCCCCGCCGCCGCGCGGCCCCAGCCGCAAAACCAGAACAACCCCGCCTCCGTCAACCCATTCCAGCAGCCCGGCCAATGGTACAAGTCCGCCTTCCATGTCCACACAACAACCTCCGACGGCGACGTCGACGTCAAGACGCGACTCGCCCAATACCGCGACCTCGGCTACTCCGTCGTGGCAATTACAGACCACTGGAAAACCAACGACCTCACCGCCTTCTCCGACGATAAGTTCCTCGCAATCTGCGGCATGGAAGCCCACCCCCAAACCGGCACCGGAGCACCCGCCCATCACCTCGTCTGCCTCGACCTGCCCCACCCCTTCGAACTCGACAGAAAACTCCCCGCCCAGCAGCTCGTCGACAAAGTCCTCGCCGTCGGCGGAAAAGTCATCTACGCCCATCCATACTGGACCGCCCACACACTCGAAGAAATGTCCGAGATCACCGGCTATATCGGCGTCGAAGTCTTCAACGCCGTCTGCCACATCCGCTGGGCAAAAGGCTTCGGCAACGTCCACTGGGACCAGGCCCTCAACAAGGGCATCCACCTCGCCGGCATGGCCACCGACGACGTCCACAGCAGCAAAGAGATCAACCAGGGCTGGACCATGATCAAAGCCCCCGCCCTCGACAAGGCCAACATCATGCACGCCATCGCACAGGGCAGCTGCTACGCCTCCTGCGGCCCGACAATCCACGACTTCCGTATCGAAGAAAACACCCTCACCGTCAAAACATCCCCAGCCGTCCAGATACGTTTCCAATTCCACGGCCAGGCCGGCGGAAGAGTCTACAACGCCGAAAAAGGCGCGACAATCGATTCCGCACAGTGGAAACTCACCGCACGACCCCCAAAATGGATCCGAGCCGAAGTAACAGACCCACAAAACAACCAGGCATGGACAAACCCCATCTTCACTGGTTAAGCTCCGCCGCCCAATCAAAACCCTGCGTCCGGTAACCCGTGCCACGGCCATCCTGCCCTTGTCCTATGCAGCCCCCATCCTGCCCGTGTTCAGCACCAGACCATGCCTTGCACCTGGCGCAAAAACGCCCACCCCGCCCCAAACCTGCCCTACAAAAGCCGGCGCCTTTGCCCGCATCGTCTTATCAAACCCCTCTCAAATTACCATTTTCTTCGCTTCTGCCATAAGAATACCCCAACAATTGCCGATAATACGGATTAGGGGGGCGGCGCCGCTAAAGTTCTTTATAGAGGTTAACAGTATGGCCAAACAAAAAGCAGCAAAGACGCAAAAACACATGACGGTCGGCATCGTTGGCATGGGCTACGTAGGCCTGCCCCTCGCACGCGCATTCTGCACCAACGGACTCAAAGTCCTCGGCTTCGACGTAAACGAAGAAAGAGTACAGAAGCTCAACAAAGGCATCACCCCCATAAAAAGCGTAACGCGCCCCGAACTCAAACAGATGCTCAGCTCCGGCCGGTTCAAGGCCACCGCCGTTATGTCCCACTTGTCAAAACCCGACGCCATCCTCATCTGCGTACCAACTCCCCTCACCGAAAACCGCGAACCCGACATGACCTATGTCGAAACCACATGCCGCACAATCGCCAAATACCTCCGAAAAGGCCAGCTCGTCGTACTCGAAAGCACCACCTACCCCGGTACAACGCGCGAACTTATGCTCCCCATACTCGAACAGTCAGGCCTCAAGGCCGGCAAAGATTTCTATCTCGCCTATTCCCCCGAACGTGAAGACCCCGGAAATCCCAACTTTGAAACCGCAACCATCGCAAAGGTCGTCGGAGGACTCAACAAGGAAAGCCTCGACATGGCAGTGAACCTCTACCGCCGCGCAATTAAAACCGTCGTCCCCGTCCACTCCTGCGAGGTCGCCGAAGCCGCAAAGGTCCTCGAAAACGTCTACCGATGCGTCAACATAGCAATGGTCAACGAGCTCAAGCTCCTCTTCGACCGAATGAATATCGACGTCTGGGAGGTAATCAACGCCGCAAAAACAAAGCCCTTCGGCTTCCAGGCCTTCTACCCCGGCCCGGGACTCGGCGGCCACTGCATACCCATCGACCCCTTCTACCTCACATGGAAGGCACGCCAATACGACATGAGCACGCGATTCATCGAACTCGCCGGCGAAATCAACACACAGATGCCATACTACGTAGTCCACCAGGTCCTCAAGGCGCTCTCCGACCGCAAGAAATCCCTCAACGGCGCCAAAGTCCTCGTCCTCGGACTCGCCTACAAGAAAGACATCGACGACATCCGCGAATCGCCCTCAATCGAGCTCATAGAACTCCTCCGCGACCACGGCGCAAAGGTCGATTACAACGACCCCTACATCCCGCAGACCCACAAACAGCGGGAACACGACCTCAGAATGAAAAGTAAACCCCTCAACCCAGCCATGCTCAAAAAGTATGACGTCGTCCTCATCGCAACCGACCACAGCGACTACGACTACAACATGATCGTGCAGAACGCAAAACTCGTCGTCGACACCCGCAACGCCACCGCCGCCATAAAGCAAGGCCGAAGCAAAATCGTAAAGGCATGACAACCACGCACTGCATGGCGAAAAAAATAATCGCCGGCTCACCCGGACAACACATGACAACACAAACTGGGGCCGCCGATAGTCCTCACCGGCGGCCCCTTATCTTCGCCCTCCCCGACAAGTCTGCTATCGAGCATTGACCTCAATAAGCCACTGGTCCGCCATAATTGCAAGGTCCTGCATATCAACCTTAAGGTCCCCGTTCAGATCAGCCAGCCCACTGATATCAACCAATGGAACAAACAGGTAATCCTCCGTTTCACCCGTCCAGTACCCGTCTTTCGGACCCGATCCGCCCCAACCCGACTCCGTAGCAGACGCGTCTTCACGCCGCAAACCCCACGGCTTCTCCGACAGTGTAATACGCATCCAGATCGGAGCGTCAATACCCAGCGCCCACCGAGGGTGCCAGCTCACAAACGCCGGCGTCCAAATCTCATGAAGACCCGGCCGAAGACCGACAAGAGCCTGATTCCGAACCGCCCATTCGTTGGCCACCCTTTGATTGTCCGACACGCTGTCCGGCAGCACGCATGGCAGTACGTCGTCCCAGTCCCCGTCCCGGTTGAAGTCCAGCCACACATTGACGTACAGCACCTCAACAGGACGCCGCACGTTCACCGTATAAGCAAACCGAGTCGGCCGGCACGGCGGCAGGTACAGCGGCAGACCAACCCCGTCGTCGCCGCCGTCAAGATCCGCCCGATCCTTCAGAGGAACCAGATTGTTCACACCGTCCTCATCGTGACCATAGTCCGCCTCAACCTCACGGCTAACGCTCGCCCCGAGGTGCGCCGCCTCAGGCACCCAGGGGATCGGCCCATAAGGCGGCGAACCCTTTCGATAGACCGTCGGAAAACGCCCCGGCACCGTTACAGGCAGCATACCCATCGAAGTATACGCTGTCATCCCCACCCCGAAACTGTTGCTGCTGTCCGGCGCATCGCCCAAATCCGCAAGACGATCCGGCTGTTCGATCCTGACAGCATAGTCCTCAACCTCGCCGTCTTTCGCCGGACCGCCGTACTTCAGACCACCGTATGTGCTGAAACGAAATCTCGCGTACGTCGGCGCATTCACGGCGATCGCATGGGGATATGGCGGCACCTTGAATTCCAGATCGTTCGTACCGAGCTTCACCCTCTGTGAGGCGAATATCTGCTCACCGTAATCATCCCAGTCGCCGTCATGATTAAAGTCGATCCATGCATCGATGTACCCGTCCACGCTGACCTCTATCTGCACCTTCGCCGGATGCCCCGGAATCAAAGGACTCATGAAATGCACGCCGTCTTCGTCGTCCGCACCGTTCAGGTCGTCCCCGTCGGCCCCCATAGTCGGCTGACCGTCAGGCTCCGCGTCGATATGGATGACATCCGTGTAAGGATTGCCCATCCACACCCCCGGCCGAATCACGTGCCGCGCCCCGTCACGCGACAACGTCGTCGGATAGCTGTTGCACCGAACAACCCCCGAATCGTCGCAACGAAGCTCCGGAGCATCTCCGAAATCGTAAAGCAGCTGCGGCGATACAACCGTTACAACGTAATCCTCAACTTCCCCGTCCTCGGCAAGGCCGCTGTAACCAAGATGCGAACTCGCTTCAACCGTTGTATAACGAAAACGCGCATAAGTCTTGATTCTGTCCGCGCCCGAAACGTCCATCGGCGCCTCGAACTTCACCGCGTTTGACCCCGCGGCGATCTTGAGCCCGCGGCATATCTGTTCGCCCGCGTCGTCCCAGTCTCCGTCGCCGTTGAAATCGATCCACGCATTCAAAAACCCCTCCGCGCTCGCGATAACCTTAACCTCCGCCGTCTCCCCGCGCACCAAAGGCCCCGCAAAGAATACGCCGTCCTCGTCGTCCAGGCCGTTCAGGTCGTCCCCGTCGGCCCCCATAGTCGGCTGACCGTCGCGCTCGCCGTCGATATAACGCCCCAGATGATGCCGAGGATTGATCTTGTGCCGCGCCCCGTCGTTAATCAGCAAAGTCGGATACCCCCCCGGCGCAAAATCCCCGTCCGGAGCATCGCCGAAATCCAGCTTGGGAGCCGCACTCGGATTAACCCATATCAGGTAGTCCTCAACCTCGCCGTCTTTCGCCGGCCCAAAATAGCTCAGGCCCCCGTATGTGCTGAACCGAAAACGCGAATATGTCTGCTTGGTCTCGAAGTCATTCTCCGTCAGCGGAACATCGAACTTCAATTCGTTCGCACCCGGCTTAAGCGGCTCGCTCACGAATATCTGTTCACCCCTGTCGTCCCAGTCTCCGTCCGCGTTGAAATCGATCCACGCATCAAGATAACCCTCAACCGAAGCCCAAACCGTAATCATCGCCGTCGTGCCCGGAGTAATTGATTTGGGAAGAATGACCCCCTGCTCGTCGTTAAACCCGTTCCGGTCGTCACCGTCGCAGTTGATGCTCGGCTGACCGTCCGGCTCCGCGTCGATCTGCGGGTAGTCAAGATCAGGGTTGCCGAGAAACACCCCCTCACGAATCACATGACGAGCCCCGTCGTTCGCAAGAGTCGTCGGATAATGCGGACATGGAAGCGTCACACAAACCAACTCCGGAGCATCGCCGAAATCCATCTTCACCGCCGACGGCCCATCACCGTTGATCACGAAAGCCATGTCCACCTGCCTCTGATCACGCACGGTAACAACCCCCCACTCGCTCTCGCTGACACCCAGAGGCCGCCGATGCCACATCGCAGGCCTGCCGAAATGATCCACCGAAGTCTTCCACCCCGCCTCAGGCTGCACCAGCCCCCGCTCGACCAGCGGCATGTTCGACCGGATAACCAGCCAGTAAATCCTACCCGCCTCCTGCCTGAACGGGTACCGGATATTCGTGATATTCACCTGGGCGTACCGCGTATGATTGTCCGCAATCACCTTCAGTGCATCGTCCGGTTCGCAAGGGCAAAGCCACCCCTGCAAAGAAGGCGCCTCATGCCGAATCGATATCTTCCCCTCCTTCAAATCCCACAATGGCCTGCCCGGCCGACCGTTATTGTCGGCATGAATCGAAATTTCCCACGCCAAAACCTCCTTCACAACATCATCCTTCCACGACACCCAGAAGTGAATCTCCGTGATCGGACCAGTCTCACTGCATTCAAAATCATCCGCCACCGCCATCGGCCCAAGGCAAACGTCCCAACCCCTCGGATCCGGCATCTGAGGAAAATGCATCTTGTGCCCATCCTCCGGCGACCAGTCCGCAACGCTCAACGAACCCAGAAACAAAACACCCAACATGCCAAATAAACCTGCCCACTCTCTCTTCATTTTGAAGCCTCCCAACTATCAAACGGCATCACATCCATAGCGCACAAAAACGCTCCTCAAAGCAGCCCGCAAGCACCTCGCCGGCGCCCTGTATATGTATGTGCCGCCGTCCGCCCAAAACATAACGAAAAAAATGCCTGCACCGCCCCCGTCTATGCCAGAAGAGCTCCGGCCAGCACCCCCGTGGCGCGGGCATCTTGCCCGTGATTCAGCCCCCGTGGCGCGAACATCCTGCCCGTGATCAGCCCCGTGGCACGAACATCCTGCCCGTGATTCAGCCCACACCCTGCTCCCATCGCGCCGCGAGTCACCCCCCTCGGAGCCCGCGCCCCCCCCCCACCCGCCCTCCCC
>JAWLHD010000249.1:0-6426 GCA_041690555.1 Anaerohalosphaeraceae bacterium | reverse complement strand
GATTGAAAACGGATTTGCAGGGATGCGTCAGGAATGATGGGTTGTACCTCGAAAATCTCAGACAGGCTCAAGACCGTCAGGCAGAACATCAGGAAGGCGTGTGCCCGCGTTGGTCGTGATCCGGCGGACGTGAAGCTTATTATAGTGACGAAGACGGCGGCTTTGGAGGCGGCCAAAGAGGTGATTCGTCTTGGCTGTACGGACCTCGGTGAGAACCGGGTGGGGCATCTCAAGCAGGTTGCGGGCGAGATGGAGGCCTTTCTTGAGGAGCACAAGGACGATCCGAAGGTTCCCAAGCAACTCACATGGCACATGATCGGTCATCTTCAGCGGAACAAGGTCAAGGTAGCGCTGCAGATTTCGAATATCATACATTCGGTTGACACTCTGCGTCTGGCGGAGGAGATCGAGCAGGTTTCGGCGAAGCTTGGGGCGCGGCCGGACGTGCTTTTGCAGGTCAATTGCAGTGATGAGCCGCAGAAGTACGGTGTGCCGGTGGGGGCGGCGACTCATCTTGCCGAGCAGTTGACGACGATGAAGAACATGCGTCTGGTGGGGTTGATGACGATGGCTCCCTTGACGCTGAACAAGGATATTGTGAGGGCTTCGTTTATTCGGGCTCGGGAGTTGTTCGAGGAGGTCAAGGGTGAGAAGCTCGTGGGTCCGGAGTTTTGTCATTTGAGCATGGGCATGAGCCAGGACTACGAGATCGCGGTGGAGGAGGGGGCGACGCTGCTGCGGATCGGGTCGGCGATTTTTGCGTGAAGCCTGAGGTCGTGCCGTTTTCATGAGATGACTCACCGGAGGAATTGCGATGAGGGTGTTTGCCTGTTTTGCGGCGGGGGTATTATCGGTTGTTGCGGCGGTTGCGGTTTTCGGGTGTCTTCCGATGAGCCGTGATGCTTCGGGGTCGGACGTTGTTCTGCGGGTATCGTTTACGGTCGACGAAGCGGTGTGCGATCAGGTGAAGGGCAAGCGGCGGCCGCAACTGGCGGTTTGGCTGGAGGATATGTCGGGGGGAGAGATTCGGACGGTTTGCGTTACTTCCAAGACGGGCAGAGGCGCCTGGGGCGCGAACATAACGCGACCGGTGTCGCTGCCGTACTGGGTTGGGCGCTGGAACGTGGAGACGGGCACGGAGGGTGATCCGTCGGGGGAACAACCGGCGCTTGAGGCGGTTACGTGCGCGACGCCGCAGGCTGAGTTCGAGCGCAGCATAGTGGTTCGGCGGGGCACGCGCTGGCAGTACTTTATCGAGGTCAACCAGGCATTCGACAACAACGAGCGGTTTGCGGAGGCGGACGTTGAGGGGAGGAAGGATATGCATGCCAACGGTCAGCCTTCGATTGTGTATACGGGGCGTATAACGGCTTTGCCGGGTCGGACGAGTACGCCTGAACTGGTGGGGCGGACGGAGCAATTGGAGGTGAGCAGAACGCTGAACGCTGATGTGTCGGGTATTACAACCGCGCGGGGGCGGCTCAGGGATATCGTGGTGTCGTGCGAGGGGTCGCCGCCTGGGGCGGGCTGCGCGGGGGATTGACGGCGCGGCGGTTTGTTGCGGGGGGTCGTTTGTGACGAAAAAAAAGCCGCGACCCTGGCCTGGGGTATCGCGGCACCGTTTTGTGCGTTGCTTATTTTATATAGAATTGAAGAGGTATTGCTTGAAGACCCTTTGCAGTTCGCCTGTGTGCACACCTAAGGCGGATGCAGCGGGTTGGCCGCGATCTGAAAGTGGGAGGCCCTTTTTTGCCCGGCTGCGCTTTGCCCGATCGGCGAAGTTTTGGGACTTCGCATAGTAAGGCATGCCGCCAGGCCCGAGGTCGCGAGTACAAAACCAAGCACCGCGGCCGCTGAATCACACATCCATGTCTTCATAGCATATCCACCTTAGCACACCCTATCGGCGCGGGTCGGCATTTTTCATTAAGCAAAAATCAGTAACTTTCACCGCATCGGTTTGCGGTAAAACCCGTGACTTGGTTTTTCAGTATAATGACGGCGTGGCAGAATGCCCTACTGAGCACAGCATTTTACGCACCTGCTGCCATTGCCAGTACCGCAGGCGGCGATAACGCCGCATCACTCATGCAAAGCCCTGCAATCAGTAACTTCCCCGTGTTCGCTTGCGGCGGTATAATGTTCTTTTGTGAGAGGTTGGCGGGTAATGCAAGAGCGGGTATATCATAGTTTCGTTTACAAGGAGGCCGTGTTTCGGATTTGCTGCGAGCAGCTCCACGCAGTGAAGGAAGAGATTGTGCGGCAGCGTGGTCTTCTGGAGGAGTACATCGGGCGGCATGGAGATTTTGGTGTTTCGCTTGAGCCGGTTGATTGCCTTTGCGAGGCGCCGGAGGCGGCGATTCAGATGGCTCGAGCCGGGCGGTTAACGGGTACGGGTCCGATGGCGGCGGTGGCGGGGGCGATGGCTCAGCGGGCGGCTTTGGCGGGGCTGGCGGCGGGAGCGGAGGAGGTGATCGTCGACAACGGCGGGGACATCTACCTGAATCTGGCTCGGCCTGCTGCGATACGGCTTTATACCGGTGGTACTCGACTGGGCGGGCGACTGGCTTTCTTGTTGAGGCCTGAGGATACGCCGCTTGCGGTGTGTTCGTCGTCGTCTCGGATGGGTCATTCGATGAGCCTGGGGGATTGCGACCTGGCAACCGTGACGGCGGCAGACGCGGCGCTTGCAGATGCGGCGGCTACCCAGGCGGCGAACCTTGTTAAGGCCGAACGCGACATCGACGGCGCGCTTGAGGCTATCGCAGGCATAGCGGGGATCGAGGGCGTACTCATCGTGAAAAACGACAGGATCGGGATGGCGGGCAAGTTGCCGCCTTTGGCTAAACTGCGATAGCTTTTGGCTAATCGCCGGTGCCGTGCTCGACGTAAGTCTTTGCCTGGCAGGAAGTTATAGTTGGTGAGTCGGGCGGCGTAATTCGCGAAAGAATGTCCGGACGGCTCAAAAAAAGCTAATCATTTTTTTGGGCTTCGCCCGATAATCGTTTTTGTCATGACGCCGGGCAGCGTGTCCGGGTCAGCGAAATGGGGGTTCTTGTACTGCTTGCTTTGCTTTGGCACCGCCCGGTCAACTTTTCAAAGGAGGTCCCTTATGGACAGACGTGCTCATTTCAAACGATCCTCGCTCACGCACTGCGGTCTTGCCGCATTGTGTGTACTGTTCTGCCTGACGTCGGGGTGCCAGCAAGTTGCCAAGCAGCCCGTCGACAGCGGGGTGGACCCGGAACTGGCGGAACTTGCGATGAGCCTGTCGGCGGGCGGGGAGCCCAACAGCGTTGGTGCAATGTCCGCGGACAGGACGGAAAAAGTGGATTCGGCGGAAGCGGCTACGGTTACGATCGAGCCGTTGGCGGCGGGTAAGAAGGCCGCGCCGACGGCGCCGACGGCGGCGACGGCAGCCGGATCGGAGGGCGCGGCTGCGTCGGCGCTCAAGTCGGAACCAGCCGCTGTGCCGGGCGGCCAGACAGCGGAGGCACCGGTCAAGAAGACGGAGTCGGCGGCAAAGTCTGAAGTTGCGGCGGCAGTACCGGCGCAGCCGGCGGAGGGCGGCACGTCTATTCCGGCGGCGCCTCCGGCGGAGAAGGTCTTGCAGGCGGCTCCAGCGGAGACTGTGCCGAAAGTCGGAGAACCCGTTAAATCGTTGGGTCCGGAGAGCCTGGAGGAGGTTCTTCAGCCTGCTGCTGAGCCGAACTCGGGGGCGGATACTCAGGAGCTTACCGCAATTATCATCGGGGGCAAGCAGATCGTAATAAGCGAGCCTCTTCCGGTGAAGAACGTGAATCTGCTGCCTGATCTGACAGCTCCGCGGTCCGTTGTCGATACGGCGCCATTGGCAGCGGTCAATCCGGCGCCGCCAGTTTCGGAGCCGGCGGGCAGTGAGGGTGAGCCGCCAACGGAGGACGAACCCGGCAAGTTCCGGGGCCTGCTTGGGTATGGTCGGTGGGCGGTTGGTTATGCGGCCGACCACTACGTGGTGCTGGGAAGCGTAGCACTTGCCGCGCCGGCGGTGTTTGTCTTTGCACGAAGGAAGAAGTCCGTTTTTCGGCGGGTGTTTCGCAGAATGAATCTCGACGACTGACCGGCGGTCGGTCAGTAAATCCGCAAAATGGGTGAGGGCGCAGCGACCGCCCTCACCCGTTGGAGTTTTTGACGCGTCCTTATCGTGAGCAGTTATCTTATCGGCGATTGGAATCTCTTGGGATTTGCGGGATGAGCCATGAGAGGAAGGCGTCGGCGCTTCGGGTTTGGATCATTATTGTTCCGGGTCCCGTGAGGTCGCAGACGAGTCCTTCGCCGCTGAAGAGTGTTGATTTGAGGCCGCCGACGGTTCGGACGGCATAGCGGACAGTTTCGTCGAAGGCGACCATGTGGCCGCTGTCGACGGTGTAGGTCTGGCCGGCGGCAAGGGGGACTTGGTGGATGGCGCCATAGCTGGATAGCCAGACAGCGCCCGTGCCGCTGATCCTCAGGAGAAAGAGGCCTTCGCGGGAGAAGAAGGTTTTGGCGCCGCCCCATTTGGTGTCTATTGCGACGTCGGGCGTGGCGGCGATGTATGCTCCGGACTGGGCGAATATGGTTTTGCCAGCAAGTTGGACGGCAGTGATGTCGCCGGGCAGTGTTGGGGCGAAGGTTACCTCGCCGGCTTCGTTGCGTGCGTGGAAGGTGTTGATGAAGAAGCTTTCACCGCCAAGCATACTTCGCTTGAGCGCGCCGAAGAGGCCTCCTTTGGCGGCGGTCTGCATGTCAATCGTGTCGGACATGCTGACCATTGCGCCGGCCTCGGCGCAGACGCTTTCGCCGCGGGCGAGTGTGATTTTCAGCAGCGAGTAAGCTGGGCGGTACAGGACTTCATGTTCCATGTTGGTGATCTCCTGTGAGGTTTTTAGTGCTGTCATTGGGGTTAACGGAGACACTTGCGCTGCGTTTGCGGCGGCTTCTGTCCTTTAAGAAGGGTACCAGTGTCTTCAGTTTTGTCAAGTATCCGCTTTGCGAGGCAGGGGGGCTAATAGTTGAAGAGGTCGGGGAGTGTGCAGGTTTTTCCTGTGGCGGAGTTGAAGGCTCTTAGTATTTTGTATTGTACGTTTTGCGTCAGGCGTCTGCCTTTGGCGGCTCGGGCGATCATTTTGTGTGTGATTTGTTCGGAGGAGGCGGCGACGAGGTCGTGGGGTTTGAGATTGAGCCGGGCCATGAGGTTGGCGATGGGCTGGGGGCCGAGTTCCCGCTTTCGCGGGAATGACATGGGGGTTGGGTCGGTCATGGGGTGCGGCTCCGGAGTTTTATTTCGTAGACGTGGTAGTCGACTTCTTTGAGGCCCAGTGCGGTGTAGGTGGATTTTGCGGTTAGGTTGGCCTTTTCGACGTAGAGTCGCAGGCCGCAGACGTTGGGTTGGGCGGCGGCCTGGGTTTGGACGAAGTCGTACATTTTGCGGAAGACGCCGGTCCGGCGGGAGTCGGGGCGGACGTAAACGCTTTGGATCCACCAGAAAAGGGCGGCACGCCAGTCGCTCCATTCGTATGTGATCATGAGGCAGCCGAGGACGTCGCCGTCGCCGGCGGCGACGACGTAGAAGCCGTATTCGGGCCGGTCGAAGAGGGCGCTTACGCCGCGGCGGACGGTGGCGGGATCGAGCTGCTTGCGCTCGGTTTCCAGGGCCATGGCGACGTTGAAGGCGGCGATGGTTTCGGCGTCGGTGCGGGCGGCGCGTCTGACGAGCAGTTGGCTTTTCAATATTGGTCTCCGGCATTTGCTGTGAAGTACATTAGATCTTTGCGACGTTATATCATATACCGGAGGTCACGTACTCCCTCGATTGTTTTTTGAGGCGCAGCGGACGGTCACCTTTTTTCCGGACGGTCATCCTTTGTTTCGGGGTATAATACGGGTAAGGGAGACCGACGGATGTCTGTTGAAATTGACGAAAATGAACTGATCAGCCGCAGCAGGGCGGGCGACCGGGAGGCTTTCGGGGCGATTGTACGGCGGTACCAGGGGCTGGTTTGTGCGATCACGTACAGCGGGACGGGGGATGTTGCGCTGAGCGAGGAGATTGCGCAGGAGACGTTTCTGAATGCGTGGCGATCGCTGGGGCAGGTGAGAGATCCCGGGCGGTTTCGACAGTGGCTTTGCCAAATTGCGCGGAATGCGGTACGGGGCTGGCACAGGCGTCGGGAGCGGGATGTGCTGGCGCAGGCGCAGTCGATATCGGGGGCGACGGAGGTTGCGGCAGCGGAATCGGCAGATCACGTGCGGCAGATGGAGGAGCAGGCTGTGGTGCGGGCTGCGCTGGAGCGGATGCCTGAGGAATATCGCGAGCCTTTGGTGCTGTTTTATCGTCAGGGGCAGTCGGTGCGGCAGGTTGCGGAGGGTCTTGGCATCAGCGAGGATGCGGCGCGTCAGCGTCTGTCG
>JAWLHD010000248.1:0-6429 GCA_041690555.1 Anaerohalosphaeraceae bacterium | reverse complement strand
AAAGACTGCGAACCCTATGACCTTATCTGCCTTGATATAATGATGCCCGAACTCGATGGCATCGAGGCTCTGAGGCAGATCCGCAAGAGCGAGGCCGATAGCGGAATTCACGGACTCAGCGGCGCCAAGGTCATCATGACGACCGCCAGAGATCTCTCACAGGACATCTTCGGCGCCTTTAATGCGGGTTGCGAGGCCTATCTTATCAAGCCCATCAGCAAAAACAAACTTTTTGCCGAGATTGAGAAACTCGGGCTGGCGTCGACCATCTGACAGCCGGCGCATTGACGCACTACAGATTCTCTTTTGCGAACGTCACGGCATTGTTAAATATGGTCATGCCATCGGCGGCGTCGCCGACGGCGGCGCGAGTCCAGCGAGGGTGCTGCGTGCGGTGCACAAAACGCTCGGGATGAGGCATCAGACCCAGCACACGGCCGCTGTCGTCCGTCAGACCGGCAATAGAATTAAACGAGCCGTTCGGATTGACAGGGAAAGGACCCTTGCTGCCGTCAGAGTCGACATAACGGAACGCCACATGTCCATCAGACTCCAGACGTTGGCCAACCTCGCTGTCTCTGACGACAACCTTACCCTCTCCGTGGGCGACGGGCAGATAAATGCGCCGCTGCGGCTCGATGAAAACACACCGCTGCGAAACAGGCTCCAGGTACACCCATCGGTCCTCGAACTTGCCGCTATCGTTATCGGTAATAGTTACCGGCTGAGGATCTTCCTGTAATGCACCATCGGCAAAGCCCGGGAGGATCTGCGCTTTGACGAGCACCTGAAAGCCATTGCAAATACCCAACACCAGCTTGCCTTCGTCTATGAACCTGCGGAGCGCATCTGCAAGGTGATGCACAATCTGATTGGCCAGTATCTTGCCCGCGGCAACGTCGTCGCCGTAACTGAACCCGCCCGGCAAGACGAGAATCTGATAATCATCGAGCAGGTTCGGCGCCTCGACTATGCGATTGACGTGCACTCGTTGAGCATCTGCGCCGGCAAGCCGAAGGGCGTGTTCAGTCTCCAAGTCGCAATTAATGCCGGCCGCACGAACCACAATCGCCTTTACGTGTTCCATTCGCTTGGATCCCTCAGCTTAACATCAACGGTTCGCGCCATGCCTTCTTAAGGCCTTCCAGTTCGGCGTCCACGATGGGCTTGCCGTCCGTCGTCCGGATGAGCAGCCGCTTGTGATCGACCACCGTGCCGACCTGTCCGAACGGCAGGTTGAGCATCAACCGGGCGAACGAATCATACATATCCGGCTCAACCTCCACGACGAAGCGAGAGTTGCTCTCACTGAAGAGACGACTTGCGTCGGTGGTGCAGTCGGGATCGCACGGCAGGCCTCGCAGGTCGGCCTCGATACCTAATCCGCCGGCAAAGGCCATCTCAGCCAGGGCTACGGGCAACCCCCCTTCCGAGCAGTCGTGGCAACTAACAATCAGACCGTGCTGAATTGCGCGATGAATCCGCGCAACCGTCTCAGTCGCCACCGCCGCGTTAACCTTCGGCACGTTGGCGCCAAGGCAGCCGTGAATCTTGTAGAAGTGCGAGCCGCCCAGTTCATTTCGTGTCAGCCCCACTACGAAAATCAGATTGCCGGCCTTCTTGACGTCCATCGTCACGCAGGTATTGACGTCGTCGACAATGCCGATGGCGCTGATCAGGAGCGTCGAGGGGATGGCAACGGTGGTGCCGTCGTCGCACAGGAATTCGTTGTTGAGGGAGTCCTTGCCCGAAATGAAAGGCGTCCCAAACGCCATAGCGCCGTCGAAACACGCCTGGGCGGCTCGAACGAGCGCCCCGAAAGTCTCGGGTTTGCGGCAGTCACCCCAACAGAAATTGTCAAGCAGTGCAATCCTGTCGGGCCGAGCGCCAACCGCTGCGATATTGCGGATCGCCTCATCAATCGCCGAATAAGCCATCCAGTACGGGTCGATGTCGCCGTAAAGCGGGTTCATGCCGCAACTGATGGCCAGTCCCTGCTGTGAATCGAGCTTGGGACGGATGACGGCTGCGTCGCTCGGGCCGTCATTGTCCAGCCCGGTCAGCGGCTTGATCACACTGCCGCCCTGGACTTCATGGTCGTACTGGCGAATCACCCACTCCTTGCTCGCTACATTGTATGACGACAGGATCGCAATGAGATCATCGTTGTAGTTGTCTTTGGCGTCAATGACCGGTTCGCTCAATGCAGGGCGCTTCCAGACAGCCTTGCGCGAGTACCTGCAGATGCCTTCATGCAGGAAATCCATATCCAACTGCCCTACTACCTGACCATTGTAGCGAAGCGTCAGCTTGCGATCGTCGGTGAAACGGCCGATCACAGTCGCCTCGACGTCCTCAGAAGCAAACAGCCGGCTGATCGCCTCCAGGTTCTCCGGCTTGACCGCTATGACCATACGCTCCTGCGCTTCGCTGATCCAAATCTCGGTATAGTTGAGACCGGCGTATTTCAGAGGCGCCTTCTCGAGGTCTACTTCGGCACCCAGCTTCTCGCCCATCTCACCAACGGCACTGCTCAAACCACCTGCGCCGCAATCGGTAATTGCCTCATAAAGACCCGCATCACGAGCCTGCAGTAGAGTGTCCAACATTTTCTTTTCCACGATCGGGTTGCCGATCTGGACGGCATGAGAAAAAATATTCTCGTGTTCATGCGTCATCTGCCCGCTCGAAAAGGTGGCGCCGTGGATTCCATCTCGTCCGGTCCGGCCGCCCACAACCATAATCAGGTTGCCTGTTTGCGGGTTTTTAAAGCACTTGTCATTCGGGATCAGTCCGATATTACCGCAGAACACCAGGGGGTTGGCCATGTAACGGTCGTCAAAGAAGATTGCGCCGTTGACCGTCGGAATTCCCATGCGATTACCGTAGTCGCGAACGCCCGCGACAACACCCTTCATGATCCGCCTTGGATGCAGCACGCCCTTGGGTACATCTTCCAGCTTCTTGTCAGGATTGCCGAAACAAAACACGTCCGTGTTGGCGATCGGCCTGGCTCCCATGCCGGTGCCCATCGGGTCCCGCAAGACTCCACCTATGCCCGTGGCGGCTCCGCCGTAAGGATCCAGCGCAGACGGGTGATTATGGGTCTCGACCTTGAAACACACGGCATGCGCGTCGTCAAATTTCACTACGCCGGCATTATCGGCGAATACAGAAATACACCAGTCCTTGTTCAGTTCCTGGGTCGCCCTGAACACCGTCTCCTTGAGCAAATTGTCAAAGTGCACTCTCTTGCCGTCGCAGTCCAGCTCAACGCTGCTTCGAAAAGTCTTGTGGACGCAGTGCTCGCTCCACGTCTGGGCGAGCGTCTCCAGTTCCACGTCCGTCGGCTCGCGGTCCAGTTGGCGATAATACTTCTGAATCGTCTGCATCTCAGTGAGGTCCAGAAAGAGGTCTCGCCGCCTGCTGACTTCCATGAGTCCGTCTGCATCGAGGCTGGTAATCGGAATTCTTACGATGTCAAGCTCATACGGACGGGTGTGGGGAGGCGGCGGTTCGGCATCGCTTCCATATACAACCTCTTCGATGCAGTCGTTTGCGAGCACCCTGCGGGCGATAAGGTCGCGCTGCGCGTCGCTGATGTGGCCCAGAAGAATGTACTTACGCGCCGTCCGGACCGACTTCACCTTCCAGCCCATATCTGCAATGGCCATCGCGACAGACTCCGCCACCGGGTCAGTAACACCGCTCTTGAGGTGCACCTCGATGATGATCGCCTCCATCGGACCGGCAGGCGCCGCGCTTCGCCCTATGCAGTAGTCCTGGCACACGGTGTCTGTCAAAAGCTCCTCGACAACACGCCTGGCAAACGCAGCGTCAAAATCCGCTTCGATCAGGTATACCTTTGCCGAGTGCACCGACTCCACCGAACGTATGCCCAACTCCCGGATTTCCTCAAGGACCCCCTGTCCGGCCACATCAGCGAAGCCGCTGCGGCTGGATATCTCAAAGCGCCACTGTTTCACAGCAATCCCTTTTCCAAATGCATTTGCACGCGCCTAAGCCATGACCGCTATCTTTTACAATTGCAGCGGCCCGAGCCTTCCATGTCGCTGCGCGAGCCGGTGGACCTTATTCAGCAACGGTCATAACAATTCCCTGGTTTTCATTTTATACTTGATCAGCGCAGCTCTCTTGTCAGCCGCCTCAGACAGGATTCTTTCGATGGTCCCGGCATCCTTGTTCAGGATTGCCCTGCGAATCCTGGTCAACTCCCTGATCATCCCGTCTATGCCTCGACCGATATTGTCGGCGTTGGTCAGCAGAATATCAGCCCACACGTTGGCCGGTCCGGATGCGACGCGTGAGGTGTCGATAAACCCTTTTCCGGCGTACTTGAGCTCCTCGGCGGCGCTTGCATTAACCAAAGCCGCAGCCATTACATGGGGCAGGTGGCTGACGCGCCCGAAGATTCGGTCGTGCTCGCCGGGCGTCATCACGGTCACGGAGCACCCCATGCTCCGCCAGAAGCGCCTGGCGCGCGTTAAGGCGACCGCGTGAGTTCGCGCAGTCCGCGTGAGGATGCAGCGGGCGTTGGCAAACAAATCGTCTCTGGCAAACTCCAGCCCCCGCTTTTCAGAGCCGGCAATTGGATGAGAACCCACATAGTAAACCTTCCGACCGAGAGTCCTCTCCGCCCATCGATGCGGAAGGGCCTTTACCGACCCGACGTCGGTTACTATGCACCCGTCGGGCAGCGCAGGCGCTATCTCGCGGAAAATGCCCTCGAACGTGCAAACCGGCGTAGACAAAATGACCATATCCGCCTCGGCCACACTTTGGCCGATATCGTCACAGACTACCGCCGCCACACCCGCCTTGCGAGCCTTATCGCGCGTAGTCGCGCGGTGGCTGTAGCCTACGGTCCTTACTCCGGCCAAAGACCGCGAAATCGCCAATGTCACGCTTGAGCCGAGGAGTCCGAGACCGATAACCGTAATTTGACGTAAGTTCTTCAAAGACAAGACCTTGCACAAATACACACCCTCTATGACACACGGCTAAGAAGGTATCCCAACCCACCACGTATGTCAATTTTTTTCTTTCATTTATATCGCAAAGATGTTAGCATACCCCTGATCTAACCACGGGATGCCGATGGACGCGGCTGTAGACGGATTTTTTCTGATTCACAAGCGTGAACAGAATTTTTTTTGTATGGACCCGGTCAAGACGATAAGACGAGCGAACCTATGGCCGATACGCACATTATGACCAATGGGCTTCAGTATCTTCCTTTTGAAGACACTATAGCCCAACTTGATCGCCAGATAGAAGATCTCAGGCGACTGGCGGCCAAAGAGGGCATTGACAATTCCGCGGATATCCGACGGCTCCAGCGGGAAGAAACCAGTGAACTGAAGAGGCTTTATGCAAGCCTGACACCCTGGCAAATCGTCCAGGTCTCGCGGCACCCGCAGAGACCGCTTCTCCGCGATTATCTCAACTACATGGTTAAAGACGTTCGTGAACTTCACGGGGATCGCTGCTTTGGCGATGACTGCGCAATTGTAACCGCGCTGGGCCAGATCGGACGCGAACGGGTCATGATTGTAGGCCAAGAAAAGGGCCGCGACACAAACGAAAAAATCGCCTGCAATTTCGGGTGCCCAAATCCCGAAGGCTATCGCAAGGCGCTTGCGAAGATGAAACTCGCCGAGAAGTTCGGCCTGCCGGTCGTCACCTTTATCGACACGCCGGGGGCATTTCCCGGAATCGGGGCGGAGGAGCGAGGCCAGGCTCAGGCAATCGCAGTCAATCTTATGGAAATGAGCCGTTTGCGGGTTCCAATCGTTTCCATAGTCATCGGCGAAGGCGGCTCGGGCGGAGCACTTGGCATCGGGGTCGCAGACAGACTGGCTATCCTTGAATACGCCTATTATTCGGTGATCTCCCCTGAAGGCTGCGCGGCAATACTCTGGCGAGACGGCTCGCAGGCACCGGCGGCGGCTGAGGCTCTCAAATTGACGGGCAAAGACCTGCTGAAGCTTGGGGTAGTGGACTCAGTGATTCCTGAATCCCTCGGCGGCGCCCATCGCAACGCGCACGATACCATTCACAACGTCGAACAGTACCTCGTAAAGACACTGCGCGACTTGAAGCGCGTTAAGATAGAAAACCTCCTGGCCACTCGCTACAAGAAGATACGTGCGATCGGGGAACCCTCTCAGAAAGTACTGCGGGAGAAATCGCCGCCAGCTATTCCCGACCGGCTCTCGGCGGCTGTACAACTTCAGCGTGTAAAAGACGAAGTGCCGGAAGAGGCCTTCGAAACGAAAATGTGACGCACTGCACCTAAGGGCCACCGCACCACCGGCTTGCTATACCTCTCTGGGGTCGCGTCCTTCCTCGATTGCGGTGATCTTATTCACACGACGCTGATGCCGTCCGCCGCTGAATTCGGTGGTC
>JAWLHD010000247.1:0-6465 GCA_041690555.1 Anaerohalosphaeraceae bacterium | reverse complement strand
AGCCAGGGTTTCCTGGCTGTCGGCCCGAACAACGGCCTGCAGGCGCAGTCCTTTGCGATTGCCGCCGCCGACCAGGTCGAGGGCCTGAACGAACTGCGGTTCGACCAGCAGGACAATCCCAATTACAGGTGGGGCGTCACCGACCTGCTGCTGGAGGTCGCGTAGATGGGCGGGACCGGTTTCCTTTTTGCGTTGGGCTGGGGCAGCCGCATTGCCAATGTCGCTCTTGCCGGCTCTCGCTCCATCTTGCGTCCCGATTTGATCGCCGAATAGGGTATGGACATGCGCCAGCACCATTTCATTACCGGACTGCCGGGATCGGGCTCCACATTGCTTTCGGCTGAGAACGTCAGGGCAAAGTGGCCGGTTTTTGCACCGCCCACAGCAGGACTATCCCGCCACCACCGCTGACTTTTGCACCGCGGTTCTCATGCAGGTTAGCCTTTGGTCTTTTTTGCAAGGCTCTCGTGCAGGACATTGGCCGGCGCCATCAGGAATCGTTCTGCAAAGCATGTCATGGCTTCCGTTTTGACCAGCAGCGCCTGATCCGGCGCTTTCAATGCCAAGTGGCTTGCCCCGCTTTCTTGCAGCTGCTCCGCGGCCTTGGGCAGAAGGTCGGCATCCCATTCAAGCGGCAAGGTAAGAATTAGCGTCTGGTCGTAATACAGTTGAGGCACCAAACTGGCGAAGGTGCGGCCTTTGCCAGAGAGAATACGCAGGGACAATTTGCGTGCGAAATCCTTTTCGAGCTGCAGATGATTGGCTTGCGCCTGATCAAATAGCAAAATTACTTCTGTGGGATTGAATGTGTTTAATTTAACCAGTTGTTGTAAAAATTTTTGTGCCGCTTGTTTATTGCTGCCTGCGCGCACGACAATAGATACACCTTTTTGACCCGCAGGTTGTTTATCGCGGGTATCTTGTTTCGATAAATCCTCCCCCGAGGGATTTCGATGGGTTCGTTTGGGCAGCGAGGGTATCCACGAAACAGACCTCAGCCGGCGCGGTTTTCCCTGGTTCGCAGTTAGTTCCCTGATCTCTTCTCGAGATTCTTCACGCTGCCTTTTTGCTGCATCACGATCTGCTCGCAAAGCTTCATTATTTTCTTGTAATTTACTGTTTTGACTTCGCAGTCGATCATTTTGACGCTTAAGTGTATTTATCTGTTCTTCGAGCCTGTTAAGTCGCGTACGGTATCGCGATTCGATTTCTTCCTCCAATCCGTCACGCTGCAAAGCTAGCCTAGCGTAAGCTTCACGAATTTCAGCCGCTTCTGTCTCGGCTGCCGCAGGTGTTTCCGTGGTCGCAGCAGAGGCCGAGCAACCCTGCTCAGACTCATCGCTCAAAGTCTTCCGTGTTTGATCGTTTTCATCAAAATTGACCTGATGCTTCTGAAATTCTTCTTCGTAATTTTGTAATTTGGACCGATACACATTATTCTCGATCTCCAATTCATGATTTTTCCAGCGCGTCGCAAGCAATTCCTGGTGGATGTCGGTCGAGTTTATTGGGATCCAGTACATATCCTCCCCATTCTTTTTTGTCTCACCTTCAGTGAGCGCAGTTCTTTCATAGTTAACTGCCAATTCTTTTTTTAAATTGTAGTTCTCAGCGCTGAGATCTCGGAGCCGTTGGGTAAGGATCGCAATTTCCTCTTTCATTTCCAATCTCTCATTGTTCGCTCATCACCAAACCTGTCCAACAGCCTCGTCCGCATGTCGGCTTGCTCCGCCATCGTACCAGCCCCCGGCGCGAGGGCCGGCATTGCAATGGCAAGCCGCACCATCAGCCGCACGAAGTCAATAGCGTTAAGCTGAACAATTGCGCGCAGCCTGCCTAAACACCCAGCAATCAATTGATCCACTCTCAGCCGTGCCCGCTGACCTGCATCAGCAGATTCAAATAATCAGACCGTAGCCGGTACGTGGCAGTTGAGGCACGCCATAGGCTAGGAATGCCACCATACCGCAAGCATGCAGCCAACTCTGCGTCCATGCCAATCTGCTCGGGCGATACACCCGCCTCACTCAAAGCGTTTCGCGCAATTTCGGCATAATGCTCGAAAGACCAATCGATTTCGCGCGCCAGATAGGTGTGCGGGGTAATCCCTACGGCCCGGAAACGTTCCCAAAGGCCTTCGGTAACAATCGGAGTAAGCCAATTCTGATACCGAGGCAAAACCCAGATGGGCAAACCCGCATGACGCGCCGCCAAGCTGACCTTCAAATCGACCATGACGGCCGTCAACAGATCGTCAATATCAAGCGGCAACCATCGTTGATCGAAGCAAAATGTGCCACTCCCGGCAATAGAACAAAGTTGCAAATGCTCAAGAGAAAGCTTAGACCTCATAACACTTGCTCGATCATAGTACCAATCAACCATATCCGGGAATATCCCGCCGTGGGTCGTCACGGCGCATTTTCCATCGAAAATGGAAAGGAGATCCAGATTCTTACGGACATAATCAGGAGGATAAATGAAGTCATCGTCCAGGGTAAAGATTCGGCAATTTTCAGCATAACGCTGAACATAGATCTTGCCATTGGCCGACAGATCGCCAGCATGCTCTCGACCATCGAAAACCCGCACATTGCTCAAATGGGAAAATTCGGGCAGGCCTTCGGTCGTTTCGTTGACGTAAAGAAACAGTGCGTCGAGTTGGGGTGCAATACTTTCGACAACCTCACGAACGATATCGAAACGTCCGGGGAAAGTTGCCATGCAACCCACCGTCTGGTTATTTATCCGAAATTCGGTCATGAGTGCTCAATCCGGTCGAATAGATTTGAACGGGTGATAGGAATCCAATCATCTGGCTGCTGGCGCATCGTACTCAATCTCCAGGTGTGCAGCGATTCGTTTGCTGCGCGATAGACGACTATCGAGGTCCCGTCGCCACTAAATATTCTCCACCTTTCCTGACGGATGCGTGTCACCCAATTGGAATCACAAGCATTTCGGTCACGGAGAGAAAAGAGTGGAATCGCTGACGATGTTTTTGCTGAAAGCGTCGCTCCTGAAACAGGTGTCGATGGTGATAAAAATAGATGACGGCGAGCAGTAATTCTCTCACGGGTCTGAGTGATATCGTCACCGTCAAAATAAAAGAAGGTTGCCTGACGACCAACAGAGTCCGCTTGTGTAGATCTGTAATAATAGATTGTTTCTTCTAAATATGTATCGCTATAATAGTCATCGTCATCAATTTTTGCCCAATACTCTCCGCCGCCAAAAGCGATGCCTCGATTGAGACATTCGCCAATGTTAGCAGATTCCGCAAGGGCAAAGATCCATTCATTCTTCCTTAACACCGGTAAATTACTGGGAAGTTTACCGGTGTTAAACACCAGAACAAGTTTTTTGTTTTTCCAGCTTTGTTTTCGGAATGTCTCAAAGCATTGAGTCAGCAAATGAGGACGCTTCGTAACCAATACGGCCGTGATTTGCGGGGCATCGAATTCCGGTGCAAAGGGATCGGCTCCGAACAGAGCGGCACGGTCTGCTGACTTCCAGACATGACCTCGCATGACAGTGCGAAACAGCTTGCGCCAGCGCCGTTCCCGCAGCCACGGGATACGATACAAGGCCTGAAGCTCGATCAGCTCCGGCAGTGAGTAAACGCGATCAAACGCGTCCAGCAACGCCTCTCCGCCCCTAGGCGTGCCGTAAAGCACTGGGATAGAACCGCAGGCAACGGCATCCATTGCCGTTTGGGCCAATTCGCTGTCGCTGCGCAGGCTCAGCGCCGGCAACAACACAATCCGCGGTGCCGGCAACAACGCGCGCTCGTTAGTGCGATTGTGGTCGCCTATCAAAGATATTTCAGGATTTTTCAGGTAGTTCTCGAAGTTGATACGTGCATAGTTATAATGAAATTCTGCAATCGCCGTGGCGTACAAGCTGGTTGCGTTGACGAGCGCGGCGAAATCCGGAAACTGCAAGACGTCGGACGCAGTCGGAATCAGCATGAGATCCTGCGGCCGCTGTTTCAAATAGGCTAGCGAGCATGCAACCGGCTCCGTGGCACGGGGGGCAAAATGGTCGGGATGCAACGGGGACCATTCTTCCTGCGAACCCTCGGCAACGATCCGGCGGGCCCGCCGGGCTGCACCAAGCCACATGGCCGCCTTCTCCGGCGCGCCCGTTGCCCAGAGATGCACCGGCACCCCCGCAGCCTCAGCCGCAGCGAACAGCGCCTCCCCCTTCGCCGGCAAATCCCCGGGCAGGCTTGAGAATGCCAATTGCCAGTCAGCATCCTCCGCCCCGGCGCCGCTGGTGGAGACCGTCTCGACCACGATCAACTCCAGATCCAGATAGCGAAGCTGATCATCAAGCTCTGCCTCCCGCAGCCAAACGACCTCCGCCATACCTTCCAGGCGTTCGCGCCCACGCTCGCTGCCGATGAAACCGACCCGCGGAATGCGCTCGGCCTGGCTCCGCAGCCGCTCGCAACGAAGGCGGTAGTCCGCCCGGCCTTCCGCATCATGCAAATCGTCAAGCACCGGTTGCCAGTCGCCGCCAGATTTGAAATAGGCGCGCAGGGCTGCAATTTGCCGCTGCGGCAGGGCCACCATTTCATCGAGGATCGGCTGGGAAGCCCCGGTTACGTCCAGTTCACGCCGAATTAGCGATGCGCGCGTCCTGCCAATGTCCGCAAGGTGTGCCACCATCTGCTGGCCTTGGTTTCCCGGCCATTCGATGGCGGTTTCGTGCAAATGCACCCGCCGCAAGGCCACATCGTCCGCCCATCCACTGATTTCCAGACGGTCGGCATCCGGCGAGGCGAGCAGAAAGACGGAAACCGTTCCGGCCGCGGTCAATGCATCGTTCAACTCTCCGGCAGGCAGGACTTCAACAGTCTCAGGCAACGGAACCACGGGCTCGCCATTCTCCAGTCGTGGATCGAGTTTTACACCCTCCTCGTCGAAAAATTTAAAGTGAAGAAGAGTAGAGGAAAGATCTCCATCGGTAAATTGTCGTTCCTGGCGCTGGAAGAGCACCCGCAACTCATACACGCGCCCCGGTTTTATCGAAAAACTAACCGATCTGGCCTGCTGTTGGTTTTCGGACAAGGGCTATATCTCCTTCCCTGGGAGGCAAATCGCTTTGAATTGTTCGCAGATTAAATGCTATCAACATGTGCCATGCAACATTTTGGTCGCGATCTTTCGATCCAATTTAATAGGGCAGCCCTGAAAAGCGCCTAAATGTTTGATGCGGCGGGAGTGAGAGGCGTGGGCCGCAGTATCCACTTTCCAGAGGTCTAGGGTGGCTCCCCAGGATCCGGTTAGGCAAAAGCACCAGGGCGTTGATTCGGTCCCGAGCAGCGAGTTCCGATCAAGCCTTTCCTCGGTCTTCATATGCCCGATGTTGGCCTCGACGGCAACCCACTCCCAGGCCATGCGGGTGTCGCGGCCTTGTCGGTTGTCAGGTGTGCGCCAGTCGCGGCTCAGATGGCGGCCGAGATCGTGACCTGTGACAAGGCCGTGACCCTGGCGATGCGCAAGGCCGGGAGCGATTTGAATACTGCCAGGAGAGCGCAACTCACCAGTGCGGGGCTTGGTAGATAACAGATGGATCGCAAAAAGTGAGCGGCGGCATTGCACCAGCCCTTTTCGTTCTGTAGCCCAAAGGAGTGGAGATCAGTTGCCGGGTGTCGCCGGCTCCTCATACGAGACGAGCACCCGCTCCTCCCGCTCTGAGGCGCCACGGAAGTGGTTGGCGGTACGCTGGCGATGCCGCTTTACGACAATGCCGATCTCAGGTGCGTACCAATTGGTCTCGAACGTAGCGACGTTGTTACCGGGTCGGGATTGCAACCGTAACGTCTTGAATTTGCCCGCCGGTACAGTGACCTCTTCTTCCGCCTCGACTTTCCATGGTTTGGTCGATCCGGTCCATGCGCGTCGTTCGGAATACCCATGCATGTCATATTCTGCCGTCCAGGCCTTGCCTGCAAACATCGGCCAGCTGTAAGTTCCATAATGAGGTAATGCTTCCCACTGTTTGGTGCCGTTAGCATCGATCGTTGCGATCCAGTTGCCCGTCTCGGGATCAATCAACGAGACGTTGTTGCTTGCCCCCAGAATGCGGACAACTGGTCGGCCCTTATACTCGCCATCGGGCAATCGTTCGTTGGTCCATTGACGGCCGCCTCTTGCGTAGACCCACCTTGCACCAACCGGCGGGATGGTCGGACCGGTGGCAACCAGCGCACCTTCCGCCGGCTGCGTTGCGGCCGGAGCGACCGCGCGGTTCGGATCCGGGCCGACAGTCTTGCAGGCGGCTACAAGTCCCACCAGTAAGAAGGTGGCGACAAGTTTCCAAGATTTCGTAGGCATGGTTTGAACTCCCATTGCGTTTGCTGGGAGTGAGCTGTACTCGAATGCCATTCGACGCATCAGAACATGCTTCCAACTATGATTGCCTGGGATAGTTTCTGACCGGAGTGGAAGAAGAGTC
>JAWLHD010000246.1:0-6477 GCA_041690555.1 Anaerohalosphaeraceae bacterium | reverse complement strand
GGAGTATACCCGGTAATGGTCCGGACGGATCGGGGTGAAGTAGACGTACCCGGGCTTCGTCGGATGGATGGACGCCAGGATATGATTGTAAAGGGCGCGCTCGTAATAGTCGGCATAGGCGGCCTTGGGCTCCGCCGTGAAGAGTTGCTCCGTAAGCCTGAGCATGTTGTAGGTATTACAGGTCTCCGGTCCCTCCCGGTGGCTGATCATGCGGCTGAAGTCCTTCGGGTCATTGAAATGTTCGCTGACACTATTGCCGCCAAAGGCCACGCTGCGGTTCTGCGTGACGGTTTTCCAGAAGAACTTGGCGCCGCCGTGCAGATTCTCATCCTGGATCAAGGCCGCGATACGTTCCATGCCGATGATCTTGGGAATCTGGGTGTTGGCGTGCAGGCCGGTGAGCCGGTCCTGGTGATTCTCCAGGGGCTCAAAAACGGCCCGATGGTTGAAGCGTTTGGCCAGTTCGAGGTATTTCCTGTCTCCGGTGATCACATAGATGTCGGCAAGCACCTCATTCATGCCGCCGTACTCGTTAGTGAGCATCTGCTGCATCTGTGCGTCGCTCAGGCCTGATGTAAGCTTTTCGCACCAGTCTCCATAAGCAACAAGCAGCTCAAGCGCCTTATTGTTGCTACCGTGAATGTAAGCATCTCTTAGACCGGCATACATTTTGTGAAGGTTATACCACGGAGCCCATTTTCTCCAGATGAGTTCAACATTACCCTCACCTATACGTTTCCAATAGTCCCTGCTCCCGGGGATACCCCCGAGGTAACCGTTGCCGTTTGCCTTTTGGATTTGCGCAAGCTCGTCGATCATGTAGTCGAGACGACGATGGAACTCTCCGTCCGCATCAGAGCCGGACGCTATCATCAGCGAAAGCGCCGAAAGATAGTGTCCCGCCGTATGTCCGTCGAGCCCGCCGCTCTCCCAGTTTCCATAAGGCCGTGCCTTGGGCTCCAGCCCCGCTTCGCGCCGGAATGGCGCGAGCAATCGGTCGGGATCATGGGCCAGGAGATATTGACGATTGATCTTGACCCCCTCGGAGAAAGGACCGTCAAGCAACCGAACTTCATTCAATGGGAACAGTTGAGCTGACGGCTTAGTTACCTTCGGGGGAACCGAAACGCCTTCTGTGGTCTGCGTTATTGGTTGTATGGTTCCATCAGCGTTGAAGTAAAGATATTCGAGACGAACACTCCGTCGGCAGTCGCCGCCGGGAATGCCGTTGATACTGGTGGAGCCGCAGTGATAGAAGAAATACCACTGACCCTTAAATTCAATGACCGCCGGATGGATCGTAAAGCCCGTTTTTGCGGGTCCGGTCACCAGTCCGCGATAGGTCCAGGGACCTTCCACGGCGGGCGCTGTAGCGTAACCGATCTGTTCCGGCTGCGTGCCGGGAATATCTACGGCAAACATATTGTAGTATAGATCGCCCCGTTTGAAGATCCACGGACCTTCGGAGTAATATGGCGTGATGTCGAGTTTTTTGATCGGGCCATCCAGTTCGATCATGTTCGGCTTGAGCTTGACGAGATATCAGTCACCATTACCCCAGGCCAGCCAGGCCGTGCCGTCATCATCAATGAAGACGGCAGGATCGATGTCCGCATTGGGCCGACGCGAATCCGTGGTCATATCGTCGGTAATGAGCGGGGTTCCACGAGCATCCTTGAAGGGACCGACTGGACTATCACCAACGGCCACTCCGATACAATGTTCATTGTTGTTACTGCGGCGCAACGTAGTATAGAAATAATACTTCCCATCCTTTTCGATCATATGGGCGGCCCATGCAACATTGCGGCGGGCGAATTGGAATTCCTCCGGACGCATGATGGGACCGTGGGCTGTCCAGTTTTTCATGTCCTTCGAGGAATAGCACAACCATGCCGGTATGGTAAAGAACTGACCTTCTTTCGCGTTGTCATGGCCTGCGTAGACATACACCGTATCACCAACGATCATAGCAGCGGGATCGGCTGTGAAGACGTCGCAAAAGATGGGATTGCCTCCAGGATTGCCTCCAATGCACTGACCGGCGACTGCCGTCAGTATGATGGATGCTATAACCCGAGCGTTTGGTTTGACATTCATCTTGTTGTCTTTCCTTTGCTTTAGTTGCCACCAATTACTATTCCAATTTCACTAATCACCAGAACGGTCCAATGTCAACAGGCCGAGTCGATAGGGCAACTGGTCGTAGCGCGTGTTGATTGACGGGTCGCGACCCTGGTAAAGGAACCGCAGATTATTGAGGTCAACAGTCGGCGTTTCATCATATCCGTCGCGAAGCAGCTCTCCGTGGCTGATGTCCCGGGTCCAGGGCGCTACCCCTTCTTCGAAGGTCACATTGTTGATCCCGGCAAACGGTGTCTGCCACGAGTCGGCGCCCGGTACAGGGGTCCATTCTCCATTGAGATCATTGGAGATCCAGGCGCGGTAGTAACGTGCCGGGCTCAAGGCCTCGATGATCGTCAAATAGGTATCGGTCCCCTTGATCTTGTAGGTCATGCTGCCTTCGAACAGATTGTTTCGATTGTCCTGGATGGCGATTTCGATCTCGCCGAACCCATTGGGGAAATCTTCGATTTTCGTTCGACTGCGATAGAAACGTCCATCGTCTCCCGTGAAGAACAGATAGGCATGGGTGTCGTCACAGATGATGTGGTAATCGATGGGTAGCCTGGGGGCGCCGGCTGGCATTCTGGGGTAGAAGTTCCGCGGGGCTGTCCAGGTTTCGGGCTTTGTGATATCGTCCGTGGTGCAATACTGCGGCTGCTGCGACTGGAAGACCAGGTACCACTTCTTGTGCGGGCGGAAATAGAAAAGATGCGGTGCACAGTGATATCCTCTCAGGCCCGGATTCACATCAACGAAGTGCAGTTTTGCCTTGGGTGCATCGTCCCAGTCCTCGAAGTTCAGGTAGACCATACTCCATGTTCTTGCGGAGTTGGAGTAGACGGTGGCATAGATGTGCCACAGGTCGTTGTAACGAACAATGGTCGGGTCCTTAACCGATACGATCT
The DNA here is from genome assembly GCA_041690555.1 of Anaerohalosphaeraceae bacterium. Lineage (GTDB taxonomy): Bacteria > Planctomycetota > Phycisphaerae > Sedimentisphaerales > Anaerohalosphaeraceae > JACZKQ01. Next base: position 3,445 of record JAWLHD010000246.1, on the reverse strand, counting down.
GGTGCGTTTCGTCGGAGACGGGACTGACGAGCACGCCGCTGGATTTCCATTTGAGCGGCGTTGGAAACAGCGCCGTGCCGGCATTTGTACTGATCGCTGATGCCGCATCGGACGGCTCGGCGGCGATGGCGGCTGATGTGCTCTTCAGTTGTATTCTTATCTCTTGCGGGTCGTTGCCCTCTTCGATTGCAAAGGCTGCACCTGCTTCTGTCCCATCGGTGGCTGTCACCTTGGCCTCGTAATTGCCGTGAAAACCGCGGAACGACAGAACGCCGCCTGCATCTGTTGCGCCGGACAGTTCGGTGGACCACTCCTTCATCAAGGCTTTGTATCGTTTGCCGGCCTCATTGAGCGTCCAGTCGCGATGGGCCAGGCCCGCGTTGGGGCCGCGCCAGGAATCGCCTGCCCAGAAGACCCACATCATGATCCCTTCGACGGCCGGGTGGCTGTAGGCGGTGCGATACACCAACTCAAGCTTGTCGGCGCAGCTTGTCTCATCGTCATCGGCTATATCGAATTCGGAGATCCAGATGGGCAGATTCAGGGCCGCCACCTTGTCCAGTCGTTCTTTCAGGACGCCCGGGTTGGCGAGTATGTCTTCACGCCAGATGTGCCCCTGAATCCCGACACCGTGAATCGGCGCTCCCTGGTCAATCAGCCGGCGAACGGCGCCAACGTACTCGTCCGTTTGCACTTCTTCGAAGTTCTGATCCACAGAGAGGATATTGAATTCGTTGACGAAGAGCTTCGCCTCAGGGTCCAATTCGTGGGCCCGCTTGAACATCCAGGGCCAGATCGACTCGCCCAGGCCGTCCTTGAAGAAAGAGCCGTGAAGCATTTCGTTGTTCACATCCCAATGGACAAACCGGCCGCGAAAATGGGTCACGGCATTTTCCATGCGGTTCTCTACCGCCTGACGCAACTGCTCGCCGGACAGGTCTCTGACCCATCTGGGCTGCCATCTCTCCGGCTCCCAGAAGATACAGTGCCCCCGCACCGGGATATCGTTGTCCTCGCACCAGGCCAGCAAGGCATCTGCATCGCGGTAGTCATCCTGGCCCCGGACACGTTCGTTAGAATACCACTTTGACTCGTTTCCAAAGACCGCCCAGTTGAAGTGGGCCTTGAAGAACTCGGCGTAACGTTCGTTGCGCAGCAGGCTCCGACTCATGGCAGCTCCAAATGGGAATGCCTTGCGGACTTGACGGACGTTGACCGACATGCCCACGGCCGGATTACCCTGCTCGTCCACCACGCGTACTCGGACGTCCCGCTGGCGAAGACGTGCAATGCGGGCGTTGGCCTCATCCCTCCAATCGGCGGATTCAACTGCCTTCCATTTGAAGCAGGCGCCGCCTTTGCGGGCCGGGTTGGGGCCGGTGGCGGAAATGGTTACCGGGCCGGGGCTGTTGGGTTTGGTTGTCAGGTAACGATGGTTCGCCAGCGACATGAGCATAGTATCGCCGCGCATGAGGTTGATCCACTGGAATGATTCCGTGTCGCCGGGTTTTGCTCCGGCGAGGTCCTTCAACAAGACACCGTTAGCGGCAAAAGACACGAAACGGCCGTTGGCGGCCTTCATTGCTACGCGGCCCTTGCCCAGATCAATAACCTCAAATTGGGTTTCGCGGGCATCCACACCGGTTCGATTGGCGGCTGCATTAACCAGTGTCATGTTGCGGGTATCGGCGGCCAGGACACTTCCGTCTGCACCGCTGGTCAGCGTAATAGTCTTGCCCAAGGGAATCTCGCGTTCGATACCCCTTGCCCGAGGCTCGTCCACGGTGTAGTTGTCGAAGTCGACATAGCCGCCGGGCCGGCCGGAGGTGTTATAGTGGAACAGCGAGGGACGAACTCCCTGGAAGGTCCGAAGCTGGAATGTCATGGTGAAGACGTCGCCCAGCGGCGTGAATTCCTTGCCATCGGCGCTCCAACTGAAGATGGCCTCGTCAGTGTCAAAGTTGCAGTGAACACGCAGCCAAAGGCGTTTTGGCGGCCGGGTCGGGCTGGTGATGGGAGGATTCTGCTGGGCAGGTGCGGCATCTCGACGTCTGGAGCCGAACCCGCCGCCGCGATTGGGGCTGTTGTATCTCTGCACCGTCATGCCGTCGGCGGATTTCACCGCACCGATCCATGCGTAGGGCGAACTCAACAGCGCCAGGCCCGCCGTGTCTCCCTCGACCATACCCGACGTGTCGAGTTCGACGGTCATGACGGACTCGGGGCCGGGCGGGCGCTGGCAGAGGCTGTTGCGGGCGCTGTAGAAATCGCCGGCCGGCAGTGAATGCAGGCGAAGCACCCCGGGTTTCTCCGTGAGGGACCACTTGGTGTCGTCGGGAACGTGATTCCATTGCCACTCCGGATTGAGCTTGCCGCTGTCGAAGTTGTCGTCATGGACGAACGCAGGCTTCGGGTCCTGTGTGTGGCCGGTGTTTGGCTTGATCCATGTGTTGGGAGCTTTGCGGAGGTTGCCCGGCAGGCCGATGAGCGGGAAGCCGTTGTCCCACGTGATCGGCACGAGGGCGACCATTCGCCCGGCGCTGCCGTGGTCGGACATGATGACGCTCCACCACTCGCCGGAGGGGGTGTCGACTATGCCGCCCTGGTGCAAAGTCAATCCGCGGTCGCGGACGGTTGCACGGGCCGGCGCTTCTCCAGTAATGCCAAGCGACTCGCCCTGGACCATGCGTTCGACCGTCCACGGGCCGTCGATGGAATCCGCCCGGGCGACCATCTGATCCGTTGTTGCACCGGGGATGGCCGAAACGTCGTAGTACTTGCCGTTGATCTTGTAGAGGTGGTGGCCTTCGCCCATGCCCGGGGCGTTCATCATGCGCCGGGAATTGGGGACGAACGACCGGAGGTCCGGGGTGAGTTCCTCGATGGGATAGGGATTCCTGTTGCCCGAGATGATGTAGACCTTGCCGTCGTCGTCGAAGAGGACCGACAAGTCGTGCCTTCCGGGCAGTTGATTGCGTTCCCACGGGCCGTGTATCGACTTTGAGCGGAAGACCTGGAGACCCACGCCGTTGACGTTCGAGAAGACATAGAACATGCCCTTGTGATAACGAATGCAGGGCGCCCAGATGCCCTGGCCGTAGATGCCTCTTCCGTCTTCCAGGCGGAAGGCCGGGCCGAGATCGAGCCTGTCCATGCAGTAGCCGACAAGCTCCCAGTTGACCAGATCTTTGGATTGCATCAACTGAACGGCGGGGTTCATATGCATTGTGGTGCCGGCGAGGTAGTATGTGTCGCCGACGCGGATGATGTCGGGGTCCTCAAATTCCTCATAGAACAAGGGGTTGGAGTATGTGCCGTTGCCGTTGTCGGCGGTCCAGTGTTTTGCCGCATCGGATGAGATTCCGAAGGAAACGGTCGGTGCTGCGACAATGACGGCGACAGTTAGCGCGATCAGACTCACAAATCCGGGACGATATTGATTACG
>JAWLHD010000245.1:0-6512 GCA_041690555.1 Anaerohalosphaeraceae bacterium | reverse complement strand
CGAAAAACGCCACTTTGCCCCGGATACATTGTTGTTCCCCCAGCTCACAATATCGCCTGAGGTCTCCGTCTTCACCCATGCACAAACCGTTCGCGATGCTTTGCCCGTTATACCCCTGTAACTGTCAATCTCGACATAGTCATCAACGCCGTCGAAGCTGATCGCATTGCCTGTCCTGCCCAACACGTGGCTGCCTTCATCCATATTCTTCAGTTCGCCGTGCTTGTCGCCGTAACTGTCCCGCGCCTCTGTGCCGGACGCCTCGTCAAGCCGCCAGTGCGCAACCATGCGCGACTCCGCCATATCTGCCACCCCGCCCGCGCTCAGGGCCCTGTCGTAAATCCGAACGTCGTCGATCATTCCCTTAAAAGGCAGTCGGGCCGCCGCATTGTAATGTGCGCCCACGAAAACATTGCTTGAACTTGTGGTATTGACGATGTGAGGCGTAACCATGCTGAGCGGTTCCAGCTTTCCGTCAACGTACAGTTTGACGTCTTCAACATTGGGCGAACCGTCATCCTCGAATACAGCCGCAACATGGTGCCATTTCCCGTCATGCAGATTCTGTGTGCCCACGACAGTACCGCCAAGGACAGCAACGCGAATGGCGCCGCGGTTAGTCGTACCCCCCTGAAGCATCAGCAGCCACCGGTTTCCCGGCCAATTGTCATCCCCCCATGCAACTATGGCTTTCTCGGCAGTTCCATAATATGAACTCTTGATCCATGCGCTTACCGTACGCCCGTTAGCGCCGCTGATACCCGTATAGCCGCAGATCTCCGCCCAATCATCGATGCCGTCCAGATCAGCCGCGCCTCCGACACAGCCGTCTCCGCGCAACACCGGCCCTCCCTTCAGCACCGCAGCTCGCCCATGCCCGGACGCGTCCGCCGCCGTTCCTCCGGCCCCCTCATCAAATCCCCAGTAAGCCGCCATTCCCGATATTACGTTGGACGAGGCGAGAGCAATTATGTTCCCCTCTGTAAGCGCGCTATCATATACCAGAACTTCATCGATTGAACCTGTGAAATACCTTTGCAGTGCCGAGCACGCCCCAATCTGTACAAGAGTCCCGTCATCCGTCGATATTGACTGAGAAGAAAACGAACTTACCTCGTCCGGCGAACCATCCACGTAGAGCTTTATGTTGTCGGTAGTCGTACCATCAGAAACAACCGCAATGTGGTGCCATTGCCCGGCGGTAATAGGCGTCGATCCGATCACGAAGCCGCCGCCCACCTCGACACGCAGGTAATTATTCTCGATCCGCACAATCCAACGCGCCGCGGCAACGTTGGCCAGCCCCCACGAGATGATGTCGCCGCTCGATGCGGTTGTCCTGATCCGCGCCGAAACCGTCCGAGCACCGTTGCCCGCAACACCCGTATAGTCTAATGCCTCGGCGTAATCGTCAACCCCGTCAAGTTCCAGGCAGTATCCCGAGTAACCAGCCGCATTCCAGCTCGCCCCGCCGTGAAAGGTCCCCACGTGATCGTTGCCCGAAGCATCAGCCGCTACATAATCGTCGCTCTCGTCGAGCTTCCAGTGAGCCGCAGGTTCCCAGGGAAGCCCGCCCCCGGCGATCGTTACGCCCTCGAGGCTCCCGCAGGTTTCACTGCCCTCGAAAGTAACCGCGGCCCCTCTCATATCGCCGTGAATCACGGTATCCGCAATGCTGCTCCAGTCCGAGACATCGCTGCCCTTGATCGTTATGTTCTTGCCGCCAAAGTCAATGTTGTTGTAATAGATGCCCGGCGCCAGCACAATGCTGTCCCACGAATCGTCCTGGTTCTGATCAGCCGCTTCGAGCGCAGCCTGCAAATCCCCGAAGGGATGATCATGGTCGCGTCCATGATTCAATTCATCATCGCCGCCCGGCGAAACGTACCAGATCGTGCACTCCGGTCCGCCCACTGTAATTTTAAACTCTTCCGCCTCCGACCATTGGCCCTGGTCGTCCTGCACACGAAGAAAAACACTGAACTCTTCCCCGACGCCGGTCGGACGCCTGAATTTGCACCGGACATAATCAGTATCCGCTCCAACAATCCCGAATGCCTCTTCCGGAAATGTCCATTGACGCGCCACGATATACCCGCCGTCCCGATCATAAGAGCCGTATTCCTGAAAGTAGGCGGACTGGCCCACCTCAACCGAGGACTGTAAGCGCCAGCCGCTTGCAATTGGAGCATAAGACGTCGCTTCGCACATTCCTGCCGCGACGCAGCAGATAGACAGCATCGCGTAAACATAATATGATTTGGTGTTCATCATTCTCTCCTCCGATGTCAGTTCGTGCAACGGGTCAGCCAGCCGCTGGCCGCTTTGGCCGCCGGACAGTCCGGGTGATCCGACAAGAGTCGCCGATAAGCCGAACGCGTGCCCGTCTCTGCCGCACCCGACTCCATATCGCCCGATTTCTTCAACTTATCATACGCTCGACCTTCCTGAAAACGGGCGCTCCATGCCAGTTTCCAGGCCGGCCAGGTATTTGCAACATATCGATAGCAATCCAGCGCCTCGGCATGGCTCCCGGACATGCTGTAACACTCGCCCAGAAGATAATATGATTCAGGCGTATATATCGATGGAGGCGCCCCTCGAATCGTGCGAATCAAAGCCCCTGTTGCTCTTGCGTATGCCTCCCTCGCTTCGGCGTCGCGCCCCTCCGCCCTCAGTGAAACTGCCCGGTCCCGGTGGGCCTCTGCCGCAAAAAACGCCGCCATCGGCAGCACCGGATGATCACGAAAGTTTGCCAGAAGCTTGTCAAGCTCGGGGTATGAATTCGAATCGGAGCCGTCGAATACCTCGGTCACCGCAAGCCCCTTCTGAGACCAGACACCGTGTTCTGCGCCCGGCCAGTTGTCCACAACGTACCCATGAAGGGTCCGAGCCTCCTCAAACCGACCTGACTGCTGGTACATATCACCGATTTGACAGGCCGCATTAGCAAGCCGCTCATCCCGCGAATAATCGGTCAGTAGCCGCTGCACCGACTCGGCCGCATTCGGATCGTCACCCAGCGCGATATCCGAAATTGCACTGCCCATACGCGACCACAATGCCTGCTCCGACTCCGGCCACTCACGCAGCACACATCCGTACACCGCTTTCGCCAGCGAGTGCTTCTTCTCCTTGCGGAACTCGTCGCCTATTTGGCGTGCAGCATTGGCGATCCGTTCATCCGGAGAATACACTGCCAGCAGTGCGCTGACAGCATCCATCGCCTTTTTATCTTTGCCCGCCCGAAGCGCCGCCACCGCCAGACCCTTTCGAGACCACAGTGCATGTTCTTCCTCGGCGTGGTGCAGTATCACCTGCCCGTACAAATACTCGGCATTATTGTACTCGCCTCGCCCGCAGAGCGCATCCGCAAGAAGACATGCCTCACGCGCAAAGCCCGCATGGCCTGAGTATTCTCGCACCAGCCCGGCAACGTCGCCTGCGATATCCGCCCCCGAATTGGGATCCCCGGCCAGTTCAACGTCAGCCAGAATAATGCCTCGCATCGCCTGAAAGACCAGCGACCTGTCGCCGCCGCTCGAGATAATGTCGCCATACAACTCGTGCGCTTGCCGGAACTTTCCCTTCAAGTGATGAATCTCCGCCACACTGAATGCCACAACTGCCGCCCCGGCGCTCTCAGAATATCCTTCGAGCAGCTTTTTCGAAGCTGCAAATGCCTCCTCATCCGACCCGGTCCGCAGGTATATCCCCGCAAGCTGCTTCAACGATTCGCAGGCCGATTGCGTCCCGCCATACTCGTCCGCTATTAAGCGGTAAGCCGCCTCTGCCGAAGCCAGATCCCCTGCCTCCAGCAGCTCTCGAGCTTCGGCTTCCAAAGCAGGCGCCCCATCCACAAGCACCACCTCCGTCTGGCCGAATGAACTGATCCTCACCATGTAAAAGGCCAGACCTGCAACCGCCGCAAACAACAGGACGGAGCCGCCGGCCTTGCCGGCTCCCACAAGCACCTTTGCCATCGCGCACACTCCTTCTCACAAGTATTTGCCCCCGGTGAATTCCTCCCTCTCGCCGACCACCTCCGCATTCTCCTCTGCCATTGACAAACTCCCTTCCGTTAGGCCCACATCTCTGTAACGCAAGACCTCCGTCTGCTTGAAGGCAGAAGCACATCCTCGCCGGCCATATTCGTTCACACGGCCCGGACAAATCTCACTGCCCCTGCTTCAACAGCACTCAATAGGCGAATGAGACGGCAGAATGTTGATAGCCTTTTTTCCGTAACTATCACAAATCCGACCGCCTCACAGGCTAAGTGGCGAATTTATAAGCACTTAAAGGAAGGAAAATTTTTTCCACCGCCCCCGATCCCCTTGCCCCCAGGTCGAACACACATGGGCATCCTCCCCCCAATATTGTGGGGTGTATTACCTATTCCCCTGAAAAATGCCCGGTTATCTTGTCAAGAATCGGCAATATATACTTTACCATGCCATAATGATCAGTCGCATACCAATGAATCTGGGCGCCCGTGGCCTCGGCCAATCGGCTGGCACACTGAGCAGGCACGATCTTGTCCGTAAGGCCGTTTTTCATGAGGACTTTTGTGTCCTGCATGCGATCTGCAAATGTCAACGGTTCAATCGACTCAAGCCTCTTCCTCAGCACGTCAATGGTGATACCTTCGGCAGCACAGCGCGCCCAGCCCCCCACACGCCAGCCCCCCTCACACCTCCCCCGCACCATGCCTCTCCACATACGCAACCCGGGCCGCCATCGCCTCTTCGCTATAGCAAAACTGTTTGTCGAACCCCTTCCCCCACACCTTCCCCGCATACCCGCACTCCCCAAGTGCCTGCCTTGCCTTCGTCTTGCAAATGGCGACAACCTCCGCAATGGTCCTCCGGCCCCCGCGCCGCACCACAAGATGTACATGCGTCTCGCACACCGCCAATGCGACAGCGACTTCCCCCAACTCGCCCGCCGTCTTAACGATCGCTTCACGAACGATCTCCCGCGCAGGCTCACTCAGCCTCACCACCCCCTGAACCAGCCGACCCCGCGAGTATTCCTCCAGACCGCGACTCCCCCCGGCCGCATTCCGCCGCCCACGCGGTATCCCTCCTCACGCCCGGGAAGCCAACTCCCATACGTCCGCCACGACACCATATAGCCAAGCATACAAGCCATCGCGCACCCCTCGCCCCCACATACCCCTTCCACGTTTTACCCTCTCTTCCCCCCGCGCCGCATTATACCCCTTTTACCTTCCCCCTCCACGTTTTACCCCCACTTCCACGTTTCGCCCCATCCACGTTTCGCCCCCAGCACGCTTCACCCCCACCACGTTTCACCCCCACCACGTTTCGCCCCCACCACGTTTCGCCCCCACCACGTTTCGCCCCCACTTCTAGTGGGGGGCGCACCCCCCAGCGCGCCCAGCCGCCCCCACGCCGGCCATCTTCCCGCCCCACGTTTTACCCCCACTTCTAGTGGGGGGCACCCGCCAGTATACCCAGCCGCCCACATGCCGGCCCGGCTGCCCCCCGCATCACGCAACGCAAATGTCTAACAGGAGTGAGCAATGAGCAAGCTGTACCTCGCCGTCACGATCGCCGCCGCCGTCGTAATCCTCGTCATAAGCCTCGTCGCCCTGTGCCGCCGCTACAACATCTTGTTGCGCATCACCCTGAAACTAATAGGCATGGAGATAGACCTCAAGGCAACGCGGCCCGGGAAAAATAGGACAGACTAGTGGCCCCGCGTGTCGTATGGGTGTGCCGGTACGCCTACTTGGCCGTCGCAGATGCGGCGCCCGCCAAGCGTCCGCTTCTGACGCCGTATTAGCCGCCCTGCAAACCCGCGTCTGATTGAACTTCATCGTCTTCGGCCGTCCATTCATGCAGGACCATTGCCCATACATCCCTCATCGTGTTTGCTATGTAAATCAATTTGTCCAGCTTGCCCTCGCGAGCCTCCTGCTCAGCCTCATTTAGCATTCTCCCTAGCTCGGTATCCTTCACTCGTTCTCTCGCTTCGTTGGCCATTTCCTTGTGGCCACGTAAGGCTACTGGGCGCCGCGTTTCGGTTAGACGCAAGTACAGTCTAACCGCAAGCAGACGTGCACAAGCAACGAATGCTTTTCGTACGGCTGCAATTTCGCGCGACATGAGCTTGACATTCAGGGTTTCCGCAAGATGGTACACCTGATCAACCGTCTGGGGCGAGTCGAACAGCACATCAAATCCCCGTCGTCTTCGGTCAAAGTGCGCCGCACGATTTCGAATCTTCTGAACAACACGCAGTGCTTCAGCCTCATCGGGGTGGATCAATGAGAACGCCCGGCATAGGAGGATTTTTGAGTCGAAATCGCCCGCAGGACGACGAAACTCTAGCAACTTCTCTGCATCCGCTTCCGAAATGCACGCTGCCCGGATGATCTCCCCTAGCCCGCATTTCTCACCGATGAATTGAAAAAGACTGCTCTTTTTGGTATAACGTCGTTTGTACAAGGAGGTTATCCCAAAGACAAGGAGCAGTCTTATGAC
>JAWLHD010000244.1:0-6539 GCA_041690555.1 Anaerohalosphaeraceae bacterium | reverse complement strand
CAGGGGTGTCGTCCATTTGCGAGAGGCCCCTTGGCGGAATAGATCATCTTGCGGCTGTCACTGTCGCCGAAATTGGTGATGGTCCCCTCGGGCGTGACGAACCACGCAAGCGCGTTTTCGATCCCGTCAACACGAGCCAGCAATTCCGGGTCTTCGACCAGACCGGCGCGCACCAGTCCCAGAAGCGTGTCGGCCACCATGCGGTGATAATCGGGCGAGTGTTCGCGGTGCACGCCGTCAGGGCCGAATTGCTGATCGAGCATCCGGCGCAGACGATGTACACCTTGCGTGTAGAGCGCAGACATGGGCGCGGAGCCCTCCTTGAACCGCCGCCCCAGCGCCAATTGGCCTGCGACCTGAAAATAACCGTGGTTGTTGTGGAAGGCGATATTGGCGTCATCGGCAAGCTCGGCGCGGTGTTCGTCCAGAGAGGTCCAGAGCGCCGCTTTCGCGCCTGCCTCCAAAACCCCCGCCGCCTCTGCCGCCTGATAGAGATAGCCCAGCCGGTAGGCACGCAGCCCCACGGCCATGTCATACCACGCCATGGGCGATACCCCTTCTGCATCGCGCGGATGCTGGCGCACCCAATCCAACCCGATGCGCAGCGCGGGGGAGAGGTATGTCTCCTCCCCTGTCTGGCTATGGGCGGCCAGAAGCGCGTCGATCATGTCGAGGGAGTGGAGGTAGAAATTCCAACTGCGCAGAGCGGGGTCAGTTAGCGCCCAAGGGATAGGTTTCTTGAGGTCAAGGACTTCATACTCACGTCGACCCCAGCCTTCCGCAAGAAATTCATCTGATTTCTTCACAGCCTTCGTCGGGGCGAGGTTAGTTATTTGCTCATAGTTTGAAATCTGCCGCTGCATCTCCATCATATGTGATTTTAAACCAAACTAGTAGACACAATTGGAATCTTCACATCCGTAGACGAGCACACTGCTTCATAAGACTCTGACCTAGAGCAACAGCGTAAAGTGAGTGCAGTCGAATAAAGCCCCCAGAGAAGTCTTCCCAAGACGCGATTGTGCGGATTGGAAATTGATTCCGACACAATATTTCGTGTTGCCTCTACATCTAGAATCTGGCTCAAATAACCATCAAGCGCACGAAAAATTTCTCGTTTCATCACCGTTCCAAGGGCGCTATCCAAAGCAAATCGCCAGTTAAAAAGAGAAGTCGACTCCGTCGTTACTTTCAATGGCGCTGCCACATTAAGCGCAGCACCTTCATAACCCTCTAGTGGGGTTTCCACAAAAGGATAAGTTTTTCCCATGAACGGCATATATGCAAGACGCTCATCAAATCTCTTGAGAAGTTCGAACAGAAGAACACCTGTCACTCTGTAAGTGCCGTCCAAACGATACATCTCTTGTAAAAACTCATTGTCAGCGAATGGTGTCAGCTTTATATTCGCTCGCGTCGCCATAAAAGTACTACTCGCCCAGCGGCCAGCGCGTGACAGTAAATGGAGCTGATCTAGTCCATCAATAGAATTGAGTTCTGAAAAATAATTTCTAAATTGAAAAGTAGCGCCACCTAAAATTGCCTTGCTCTCATCATTTAAAATACCGAAGTCATCCAGTAATTTATCAAGCTTTGCAACCGCAAGGTTCTTTGGAGATTTGAGGGCTCGCATGTTTGGGTAGCCACCTCTTATCAATCCACCAAAAGCTCCGTTAACGGAGTAAGCCGCAGAAAACTTACCATTAAAGTTACCTAGGCGATCATAACCCGAGGCCATCCAGTCCGAATGGAACAAGGTCGTAAGCGCCTGTCTTAGCGGGTTTACTCTGACTACATTTGAATCATTTTCCATGTTCTTGTTGACGATACGGTGCGGGATTCCAGATTGCTCGGCAATCATTTTCCCAAGGTCAACATCAGGATGCCCCTCAACGCCTATCGTATGCGCTGAAAAATTAGCGCCGGCATGTTTTAATGCCGCAAACAGTAAACGACTATCTCTGCCGCCAGTGATGCCTATTTCTATTTTGGCATCACTGTTTAGATAAGGCCTTACGGCTACCGAGTTTGCAAGTATTTCTCCTAGCTTATCGTATAGCTCATCACTTGGCGCGATAGAGGAAAAGCTTTTTAAAACATCGCTACATGGCACAATATCGACTGAATTTTCTGAGCAAGAAACAAAACTATTCGCTGGAACAACTTGTATGCCGTTAAAAGGGGTTGTTTCAAGGACGTGGAAGCCTTGCCCGTAGAACGGATACAAATTAAATGGATTAACTTTCGGACGCCCCCGCTCACGAATTACTGAAACCAAGGACGATCGCGTTCCTAAAGCTATACCACCTTCGTCTAGTACGGAGTAATATAAAGGTATTTGACGGCTTAGGGTGTTCCAAGCACAGACGGCTTGTGTAGCCTTGTTTATGACACAAAGACAGAACATGCCTGCAAATACGTGTGGACGTGGCCGCTCCGCAAAGTCAATCAGATCTTTTGGAAGAACAAGATCGCTGCTACCTTTTTTTCTGATATATCCAGACAAAACAATTAAATGAGTGTCTGTTTCGTGGAAAATGTAGTCTCTTGGGAGACCGGGATTAGAAATCCCTACTTCTAGGCCCTGACAACTCCAAACGATCTCAAGAGGGCAATCGTCTGCATTGTAGTCTTGCAGTTGAGGCGCAAGCGCGGACAGAGAACGGGATTTTGATAAAGAAACGACGAAGTTAATCATCCCGAAACCCACTCCTTCACCCGCTCCCCCATCTTCGCCCAGGTCCGTTCTGCCTTGACGAAGTTGCGGGCCTGCGCGCCAAGCGCGCGGCGCAGATCCGGGTCCTCCAGCACCCGCGCAAGGGCCGCGCTCAGGGCCTCTGCGCTGCCTTTCTCGAACACAAGCCCCGTCACCCCATCCTCGACCATTTCCGCCATGGCTGCGACCGAGGACATGATGACGCCTTTCTCCATCGCCATCGCCTCCAGCGGTTTGAGCGGTGTCACCAGCTCCGTGACCGGAAGTGGTTTGCGCGGGAAGGGGCGATGTCCATCTGACATGTGATTCTTCACGTACCCTATAAGGAAAACAATTACTTTGAAACCACGAAAAGCTGCCGTTTGCCGTTTGGAGCCGTATGCAGTGTTGCGTTCCACTCAAATCTAATGTCGAACTTTTCTCGTATTGCTTCCAGATTTTCTAGAACTCTGTTCACATCGGGGCGTTTCCCGCAGTCTAGTTTTACAGTAATCTCGCCACGGCGAGATTGTACGAATTGGACGCAAACGTCGATAGGCAGGTGTTTCAGGATTGAATCTTTCATATCCCATGAAAAAGCAAAGGGACGACCGTCGCGGTCGGTGAGGATTGCGCCTGACCGCCCATCTATCCCGTTAAGCTGTCTGCTCTGTGCATGACTCCCGATAGTGGCCCAAGAACTGATATCACCCGTCCGGTAGCGGATCATGGCTGTCGCCCGTTTGAAAAGGCTTGTACTGACGATTTCCCCTTGTTCATCTGGTTCATCGATCATCGATCCGTCGGATCTTAATAGTTCAATAAATCCGTAATCTTCAAAACACGAATGAAGGTCTGAAGTGGTATCGCTTGCTGCCATCGCAGCCCGCTCCGCTTGCCCATAGAGAGAAATCAACTTTATCCCGAGTTCATTGCGGATGAATGCGCGTTCATGCGGTGCCATTTCATCCGACGAATAGGCCACACCTTTCAAAGCAGGCAACGTCCTTCCTACTTTAGACGCATGAGCGAACAGGCGAGATACAAGACTTCCGAAGCCTCGGATTAAAGCTGGTTTAAGCGCGATGATATTGTTTAGAATACGATCCATCGCTGCTTCTTCCAGATTAAACGCGGAGACCCAAGCAACCCCTTTTTTATCGATATATTTGATTCCGTCCTCAGAGCGTGGATCAGCCCGCGCACGAAGGACAACTATTTGGTCGGTCGCCTCTAAACCAAAGGGGGCCCAAGCACGCTCTACAAACGAATTTTCCAGACGAAATTCACTTCGATCCCGAAGTAGCCGCAGGGGTACCCCACTAGAACCGCCAGTGAAAACTTCGCGGAGCGTTTCTGGATGATATGAAGTAGAAACAAATGATGAAAGGTCTTTGCGCAAATCTTCCTTTCCAGCAATCGGAAATGTTCTCAAAATATGCAAAATCTCGTCATTATCCGAACTTTCTCTTGGAGCCCTCAATTCAGAATATGCAGGAACTTCTGCTACGGCTCTTCGAAGTGTCTCGGCGATCAATTCAAATCGAATTGGGTTGGCGTTCGGAGAAAATATCATTTGGGTAGCCAATCCTTTACCCGCTCCCCCATCTTCGCCCAGGTCCGCTCGGCACGGACGAAAGCGCGGGCCTGCTGGCCGAGGCTCTGGCGCAGGTCCGGCTCTGCGATCAGCCGCGCCAATACGCGCGCCAATGCCTGCGCGCTGCCCTTCTGGAACACCAGCCCTGTCACCCCGTGCTCGACCATTTCCGTCATGGCCGCGACCGAGGACATGACCACCGCCTTCTCCATCGCCATCGCCTCCAGCGGTTTGAGCGGGGTCACCAGTTCCGTCACCGGCACGGGTTTGCGCGGGAAAGGGGCGATGTCGATCAGGGAATACCACGCCTCGACCTGATCATGGGGCACTCGGCCGGGCAGGATGAGCCAGTCGCCCAAGGCTTCGGCCTCGGCGATGCGGGTGATGCGCTCATGCATCGCGCCGTCAGAGGCGCCGACCAGCACCAGCCGGAAGCTGTGCCCCTCGCGGCGCAGCTGCGCACAGGCGCGGGTCAGGTCATCGAGTCCCTCGTAATCGACGAAGGAGCCGATATAGCCGATGACCGGCACATCGGCGGGCAGGTTGTGGCGGGCGGCGAGCGCGGCATCACGCGGGCGCGGGCGGAACAGGTCGGGGTCGCAGGCGTTGGGCAGGAGCGCGATCTTGTCTGCGGGAACCTTTCGGCGGATCAGTTCGCCCTTCATCGTCTGCGAGAGGGTGAAGACCTGATCGGCCATGGCGGCGAGTTTCGCATCGAGCCGGATCTTGAGCTGGTGGGTCATGGAGGATTCGGTGGCCGGGTCGCGCGAGGCATTGGTGATCTCCCAGAAGCCGCGCACCTCGTAGGCCATCGAAATCCCACAACGTTTTGCCGCGATCAATGCGGGCAGAGCTGCTATGTAGTTGGATGCTGCCATGATCGCCTGGGGTCGGTGTTGGCGGATCTGCGCCTCGATCACTTGCGCCGCGTCCGTGATGTACGTTTTGCTTCGCCCGGGTCCAGTCCATCTCGGTTCCGGCAGGTGGTGGTACAACAGACCGTCGATTGTGTCTGTGGGCGGAGCCAAAGTCAGATCGAGTTTTTTGACGTCCAACGGAAAGCCGGGTCTCGTGATGCAGACCAGGTCCAGGTCGGCCATTTTCATTCCTGTTGCCATGCCGTGTCCGCGCGTTGCATATCCATTTGACAGATACGGAAGGCTGTGGTGCAACAGGTAGATCAATCGGCCCGCAACTGGCTGTATTGGTTCCACGGGTTCAGGCAGATCGTGAAGAATCGCCAGCGCGCCGAAATCGCTGCCGATAAGAGCGTCAAATTCCCGCTTGTCTTTATCCGTTTCCGTGCCCTTGAGCTTGACTAGCAGGTGATGGGTCATCGTCAGGGCCAGATCCAGGTGCTTGCGTTCTTCGCCATGGGCTCTTAACTTGCGCAACTGATCGCAGGTCAGATGTGATGGGATGACGTTGCGCAGTAGTGCAAGCGCAGAGTTTCCCCGGCCCAGTTCGACAAGCCGCTCGGCAGCACGCGCAAGTGATTTGGATGAATCATGATCCATTTTGACCGCTTCACTTAACGTCATGGGGCGGTTTGCTCAGGCTAGGAGACCCACCGCATCAATGCAAACTGGATGTTCGCGGATGTCGGCGATGGCCGCGACAAATGAGCGGTGTTTGACCAGCACGCACACCAGGTCGGCAGTGGCGAGGGCGTCGTCAAGTGCGGCGTGCGTCAGCCCGGGCTGCTTGAGCTTCTTCGGTAACGCCTCGATGTTGGGCTCCACTGCCAGGACCTGGCAGCCGAGTTGGGTGATGTTTTGGGCGATGTCCACTGCGGGGCTCTCGCGCAGGTCGTCGATGTCGGGCTTGAAGGCCAAACCTAGGCAGGCGACCTTAATGTCGCTCATCGTGCTGCCGGGCTTTTTGGCCAGGACGTCGGTTATGGCGGCCTTGACCTTGTCGAGTACCCATTCGGGCTTGTGCTCGTTAACTTCACGCGCCATCCGAATGATGCGCGCCTCGGCGGGTGTGGTATCGACGATGAACCAAGGATCCACCGCGATGCAGTGCCCGCCCACTCCCGGCCCAGGTTGCAGTATGTTGACGCGCGGGTGGCGGTTGGCGAGCCGGATCAGCTCCCACACGTTGATGCCCAGTTTGTCGCAGATGATCGAGAGCTCGTTGGCGAAAGCGATGTTGACATCCCGGAAACTGTTTTCGGTGAGCTTGGCCATCTCGGCGGTGCGCGTGTCGGTGATCACGCATTCGCCCGCCACAATGATCTTGTAG
>JAWLHD010000243.1:0-6576 GCA_041690555.1 Anaerohalosphaeraceae bacterium | reverse complement strand
GCTGGCGCTTCGTCCCGCGGGGCAGGCGGTCGTGTGCGTGATGCTTATGTTGGTTTTCTGGGGATTAATGGCTCTGGTTCCTGCGCCGGGTTCGACGGCCGGCGACCTGACGCCCGACGGCAATCTGGCGATCTACATCGACCGGCTGGTTCTGGGGCGATTTCAGGACCAGACGCATTACACGTGGATATTGAGCAGCATGACGTTCGGCTCGACGGTTCTGATGGGTGTGCTTGCGGGTCAGTGGCTTCGCTCGGGCAGGTCGGGGTTTGTCAAGGCGGCAGGACTGGTGGCGGCCGGAGCGGTTTGCATCGGCGCGGGCATAGTGTGGGATATGATCTTTCCGATTATCAAGCACCTGTGGACCAGTTCCTTCGTTATGTTCTCCGGCGGCATTTGTTTGGTGCTGCTGGGCCTGTTCTACCTGGTGATCGACGTGTTTGGCTTGCGCAGGTGGGCATTCGTGTTCAAGGTTATCGGCATGAACGCCATCTTCGTTTATATGATAACGCACCTGTGGAATTTCCGAAATCTCGGCGGGGTGTTTGTCAGGGGACTGGACAAGTGGTTGGGGCCATGGGATGCCTTCGCCCACGCAATCGCAGGCTTCGCACTCGTCTGGCTCATCCTGCTGTACATGTACCGCAAAAAAAGTTTCATAAAAATATAGGTTATCCGAGTTGCCTCCTGCGGGGAGTAGAAGCGGATTCATCCTTAGGAATCTATGGAGGTGAACGAATGAAAAGAATCATATTGCTATTACTGCTGGGCTGTTTGCCGAAAGAATGCCTTTGGGCTGCTATTGATCAAAAGGCTGATCTGCGGAGGGTGTTCTGTATGAGACCGCAAGCGCTTGCGGAGTCCAAGGCGCGGGTTGCGCGCGGTGATGAAGCGTTGAATCCCGCATTGGAGGCGTTGGTGCGTGATGCGGATACGGCGCTTAAGGCGGGGCCGTTTTCTGTGATGGACAAGATACTGACGCCGCCGAGTGGAGACAAGCACGATTACCTGAGCTTTGGGCCTTACTGGTGGCCGGACCCGAAGAAGCCCGACGGCCTGCCGTATATCCGGCGGGACGGTGAAGTGAATCCGGAAAGCCGCGGGCGGCGGTCGGATCGCGACGGGCTCGGCGGGATGGCAAGTGCGGTCGAGACCCTTGCATTGGCGCACTATTTCACGGGCAAAGGCGACTATGCCGAGCACGCGGCCATGCTGCTGCGGGCGTGGTTTTTGGACAAAGCGACGCGCATGAATCCCCATTTGCAGTACGGGCAGGCGATTCCCGGGCGGGTTGAGGGTCGCGGCATCGGCCTGATCGACACGACCCGCCTTGCGCGCGTGGTCGACGCGGTTGGTTTGCTTGGAGCCTCATCGGCATGGACGGAAGCCGACCAGGAGGGGCTCGAAGCCTGGTTTGCGGCCTTTCTGGATTGGATGCTGACCAGCGGGCACGGCCGAGACGAGGCGCGGGCTGCCAACAATCACGGCACATGGTACGATGTGCAGGTGGCGAGTTTTGCGATGTTTCTGGGCAGGGAAGACCTTGCGCGGCGTACCGTCGAAGGCGTCAGGCGGCGGATTGATTCGCAGATCAGGCCCGACGGCAGTCAGCCGCATGAACTGGCGCGAACCAGGTCGCTGGGGTACAGCACAATGAACTTGAGGGGCTTTTTTCAGTTGGCGGTGCTGGGTGAGCACGTCGGCGTTGACCTGTGGCGCTATCGGGGGCCGGACGGGCAGGGGCTCAAGCCGGCGTTGGACTTCATCGCACCTTACGCAGATGCAGACACGCAGTGGCCGCACAAGCAGATTTCCCATTTTAACAGAATGGGTATGCTTGAGTTGCTCGCAGATGGCGTTCGTATCTATCAGGACAAGACTTACAAAGAACTGATTCGCCGGCTTCCGGCTGACGAGGTTGCCATGAACCGTGCACGGCTCACCATGGCCGCCGGCTGGTGAGGCGGGGTCTTGCGGAGCGCCGCGGGCCTTGGGTATCGGGCTCGAAGGCGGCAGTTGGCAACAAAGATATGGCTTTTTCAGTGTTGGCACGGGTTTTTTCTGAGAAACTGCTTGCAACCGTTCGATTATTTCGTATGATTCGGGCTGATTGCTCTGCCGCACGGGGTAGAACGTGCTTTCTTGGGGCCGACAGCTATCGCGACATGGTCGGTTCAAGCCTCCGGCAGTGCCAGGTCGACTCGCCGCTTCGGCGGGTCTCGCGACAAGCTAAGCGATTCTCTGTAGAGTATACCCGGTGGTGTAATCGGTAACACTCGAGTTTTTGGTACTCGCATTCCTGGTTCGAGTCCAGGCCGGGTAGTGAGATATATTTTCTGGGTGATATTGCGTTTTAAAGGGCGAGGCAATCGCTGATCGGGTCGCGATAATCCTGGCTGCGGGTCAGAGCAGCCGCATGAACACGAAGCTGCCGAAGGTTCTGCATGAGGTGTGCGGTCGGCCGATGTTGGCGTATGTGCTGGATGCGTGTCGTGCAGCCGGCGTGTCGAAGATCATGGTGGTGGTCGGCTACGGCAGGGACGACATCGTCGAACGGTACAAGGGCGATGGGGACATTGTTTTTGTCGAGCAGGTCGAGCAGAAGGGCACGGGTCACGCGGTGATGTGTTGCCGGGAGCACCTGGAGGGGTTCAATGGGCAGACGCTGATCCTGTGCGGGGATGGACCGCTGATCCGTGCGGGGACACTCAAGGTCCTGATCGACAAACACACCTCGGAGCGGTCAGCGGCGACTTTGGCGACAACGATTCTCGACGAACCAACCGGTTACGGGCGCATCGTTCGCGACTCCTACGGCAACATGCAGGGCATCGTCGAAGAGAACGATTGCAGCGATGCCCAGCGTCGGATTCGGGAAGTGAACCCGGCCTATTACTGTTTCAACACTCCGGTGCTGTTGGAGGCGATCGAGCAGATCAAACCCAACAACGTCAAGAACGAGTACTATCTGACGGACGCGATCCATATTCTCATAGGTTCGGGGCACAAGGTTGTCGGCATAACGGCGGTGGCGCCGGAGGATGCGATGGGCGTCAACAACCGCGCGCAGCTCAGCCAGGCGAGCAAGATCATGCAGGCGCGGATACAGGAGCAACTGATGAGCAACGGCGTGACGATCGTTGACCCGCCGAACACGTGGATAGACGCACGCGCTGAGATCGGACAGGATACGGTGATCGAGCCGTTTACGTACATTCACGGGCAGGTTAAGATTGGTCGGAATTGCCGCGTTGGGCCATTTGCGTATGTGCGTGACGATTCGGCTCTCGGCGACGACGTTGTTTTGGGCGTTTTCACGGAACTGAAGAACACGACGCTGCGTGACGGCGTACGTGCGCGGCATCACAGTTACCTTGGGGATGCGACGGTGGGCGAGAACGTTAACATCGGCGCCGGCTCCATTACGGCCAATTATGACGGCGTCAGCATACTGCAGACGAATATCGGCAAGAACAGCTTTATCGGGGCCGGTTCGGTGCTGATCGCCCCGCTTTCGATGAAGGACCATTCCAATGTTGCCCCCGGGCAGGTTGTTCGGCAGCAGGACGTTAACGAGCAGAAGGAAGAAACGCAGCAATGATTAATCATCCGGTACTGATTCTGGGGGGTACGAGTAATCCGAAGCTGACTGCGGCGATCTGCGAGGCGCTGCACACGGAGCCGGGCCGCGCAAAGATCGAGTCGTTTCCGGACACTGAGAAGCTGATCCGGCTGGAGTCGGACGTTCGCGGCAGCGACTGTTTTGTGGTTCAGTCGACGTGTGCGCCGGTGGACGTCAACATGATGGAATTGCTGATATTCCTTGATTGCCTGCGGCGGGCCAGTGCATCGCGTATCACGGCTGTAGTTCCGTATTTCGGCTATGCGCGTCAGGACCGCAAGGACGCCGGGCGGGTTCCGATCACGGCGAAACTGGCGGCGAATCTGATCACGACGGCGGGTGCGGACCGGCTGCTTGCGGTCGACCTGCACGCCAAGCAGTTGCAGGGTTTTTTCGACATACCGGTGGATCATTTGACGGCCGAGCCGGTGTTTTTGAAGTATTTCCGGCAGAAGGGGATCAGGGATCTGACGGTGGTTGCTCCGGACGTTGGCAACATGAAAACGGCTTCACGGTACGCGACGGCTCTGGGCGGCGAACTTGTTGTGATCCATAAGCGCCGCATCAGCGGTACGGAGGTCGAATGCGAGGAGATCATCGGCCACGTTGAAGGGCGCAACATTCTGATGGTGGACGACATGATTTCCACTGCGGGAACCGTCTGCGGAGCGGCTGCGCTGGTGAAGAAGCGCGGCGCCAGGAATATCATCGTCGGGGCGACACACGGCGTATTCTCCGGTTCGGCGACGTCGCGTTTGCAGGATTCGCCTATTGACGAAATCGTTGTGACCGACACGATTCCGCTGAACGGCAAGACCGAGGGTCTCAAGAACGTTACAGTTCTGTCGGTGGCGCCGCTTCTGGGAGAGGCGATTCGGCGGATACACGCAAACGAGTCAGTCAGCGGTATGTTCTGTAATCAAAGTTAGCGCCGGGCGTCCGCACGGTGCGGCGCGGCGCAGATAAGCATATATGAGGGCATTATGGCAGAAAGAGCGAAGATAAAGGCTGAGACAAGGACATCGTTGGGTTCACGGCACGCGGCGGCGATGCGGCGGGAGGGCAAACTGCCGGCGATCGTTTACGGGCACAAGAAGGAGCCGGTTGCGGTGGCATTCGACCTGCATGAGTTCGTCGAAGACCTGCACCATGGGCATCGTCTTTTCGACGTGGATATGGACGGCGGCAAGGCGACGCTGCTGCTGAAGGAACTTCAATACGATCATCTTGGCAAGAACATCGTACACGCGGACCTGGTTCGGGTGGACCTGAAGGAGCAGGTCAGGGTAACGGTTCCGATTGAGCTGCGCGGGACGGCCAAAGGCGCCAGTGAGGGCGGCATTGTTGACGAGCACATGGATCGTCTGGAAATCGAGTGCCTTGTTACGAGTATTCCCGAGACCATTCCGGTTTCGATAAAGGAACTGAGCGTCGGCGACGCGGTGCATGCCGGTGACATTTTGCTGCCCGAGGGCGTGTCGCTGGTGACCGCCCCGGAAGCCCTGGTTCTGACGTGTCATCTGGTGGCTGCGGCAAAGACCACTGAGGAAGTCGAAGAGGAAGCGCCTGCGGCTCCGGAACTGATCAGGGAGCGAGGCGAAGAGGAAGAAGGCGAGAACGAGTAGTAATGGCCGATTGCACCGGGCCTTTTTGCAGGGAGGTATTTTGGGCGGCTTGCTTGAACGGCTTTGCGGCTGGTTTTCCGGCAGCGGTGAATCCGTGTGCGAGGCGGGACAGATGCGCATGATCGTGGGCCTTGGCAATCCCGGCGCGGCATACAAGGGTACACGGCATAACGTTGGTTTCGAGACCGTGGATCTTTTGGCGGCAAGGTACGGCGTCGAGGTGAAACGAAGGAAATTCGGCGCTTTGGCGGGCGAGTTTTCCGCGGGCTGCGGGAAGGTTTTGGTAATGAAGCCGCAGCAGTACATGAACCGCAGCGGGCAGGCGGTGGCGACGGCGGCGGGTTTTTACAAGCTGTCGCCTTCGGATCTGATGGTTGTAACGGACGATCTGGCGCTGCCGCCGGGTCGTATCCGGTTGCGGGCGAGCGGCTCGGCGGGCGGTCATAACGGATTGAAGGACATAATCGGGCGTCTCGGGACGGAAGATTTCGGGCGACTTCGCGTTGGGATAGGAGGTCCCGGCGTGGTGAATACGAAGGATTACGTGTTATCGCGGCCTGCTGAAGAAGAACTCGAGGCGATGAATGGCGCCGTTGGCGCTGCAGTTGAGGCACTGGTGTGCTGGCTGGAAGAAGGAATCGACGCGGCCATGAGAAAGTATAACGTACGCGGCGGCGATGTTTAGAAGCCGCGGGTTGCCCCGGTTATCGGGGTTTTTGAAGTCTGATAGAAAACAGCAAAACAGAATAAGTGTTTAGGGAGGTAACAGTTTGGAAACGGTTGTGAAACGAATGTATGAAGGATTGTTCCTCGTCGACAGCGGCGAGGCGGCGGCCGACTGGAAGGTCGTGACGGGCGCCGTCGAGAAGATTCTTGCCAGGAGCGAAGCTGACGTGGTGTCGCTGCGCAAGTGGGACGAACGGCGTCTGGCGTACGATATAGCCAGGAAGAGCCGGGGCACCTACATACTGGTTTACTTCAATTGCGATCCGCGCCGTATCGGCGCGATCGAGCGCGACGTTCAGCTTTCCGAGATGATAATGCGCGTGATGATACTTCGGACTGACAAGATGCGTCCGGAAGACATCGCCAAGCCGACGCCGGCGATGATGGCGGAGATTGACGAAGCGGCGGCGGCCGCCAGGCGCGCCGAACTCAAGCCGGAAGAGCCTGAGGAAGCGGATCAGGCATCCAATGAAGACGAATCGCCCGAAGTCGACGAAGAAGACACAGACGCCGGCAGCGAAATCGAATCGTAAGACGCATCGATTGCGATGTCGACGGGCAAACTTCCACTTCGGACGCGATACCGGAATGATGGTTTGAAGA